>JBKGHK010000289.1:0-12028 GCA_046520375.1 Pyxidicoccus sp. 3LFB2 | reverse complement strand
CCGGGCGGCGGAGCAACTCGGAGACGTGCGTGCGGCGCTCGCGACGTATGCCCAGGCCGAGGACCTGCTGGATGGCGAGGCCCTGCGGGTGCCACTCATGGAGGGCCGGCACGTCTTCCTGCGCGAGCGCGAACGCGGCAGCCGCGCGTACGTGGCGCTCGCGGTGAAGACGGGACAAATCGCGGAGGCCCTGGCGGTCGCGCGACGTGCGAGGGCACGGGTGCTCGAAGCCGTGCGGCTGTCGGACCGGGTGACGCACCTGCCAGCACCGGAGCGCGCCCGGTGGGACAGCGCCATCGCCGCCTTCCGCCAGGAACGGGAGGCGCTGGATGAAGAGGCCGCGAGGGACTGGCGGCTGGCAGCGGCCCGACTCGCGGAGGTCCGCCAGGCCCGGCGGCTGCGCGAGGAGCGGCTGCGGGCGCTCCTGGAAGAGGCCTTCTCCCTCCTGGCACCGGCCTCCACGGCGAGCCCCACGCGCGCCCGCCCTGCTCCCGGTGAGCTGTGGCTCGTCTATTACCCGGCACCACGAGGCTGGATGGGCTTCGCGGTCGACGAGCACCACGTGACGGCCCGCGTCCTGGAGCCCGTCGCGCCTGACGCTTCCCCCGCGACGCTGGCCGCCACCCTGTTGGAGCCCTTTCACGAGGCACTCTCCTCGGCCAGGAGCGTCACCCTGGTTCCGTACGGCGTGCTGCGCGCCGTGGACTTCCACGCCCTGCCCTTCCAGGGAGACGCCCTCGTCGCGAGGCGTCCGGTGGCCTACGCGCTGGACCTGGAGAGGCCGGAGCCGACACCGACTGAAGCCCGCGAGCGCACCGCGCTCATCGTCGCGGACCCCGAGGGCAACCTCCCCCAGGCCCGTGAGGAAGCGCGGAGCGTCCATGAGGCGCTGCGGGCGGACTGGCGGGTCCAGGTGCTGTCAGGCCCCACCGCGACGGGCGCCGGAGTTCGCGCGGCCCTCGAAGGCGCGGAGCTCTTCCACTACGCGGGGCATGGGCGCTTCGCCGGACTCGGGGGATGGGAGAGCACGCTGCCCCTCCACGAGGGACGGCTGATGGTGGGCGACGTGCTGGCCCTGCGCCGCGTGCCCTCGTGGGTGGTGCTCTCCGGCTGTGAGACGGTTCGCGCGGCCCAGGACTCTCCAGTGGAGGGCCTGGGACTGGCGCAGGCCTTCCTCGCCGCCGGCGCCCAGGGGGCCGTGGCCGCATGGCGCGAGGTGGACGACACGCACGCCATGGAGCTGATGCGAGCGCTCTACCGCCATGGCGGCCCCCGCACCTCCGCCGAGCTGCCGGACGCGCTGCGCCGCGCCCAGCTCGAGCTTCGCGCCAGCCGCCCGGAGGCGGACTGGGCCGCCTTTCGCGCACTCGTTCCCTAGTCACACCCCACCGGGAGTCCTCACATGAAGCCTGTACGCTTTCTGGCTGCCAGCATGCTGGCCTTCGGAGTCACGGCCTGTTCGCCCTCGGGGGCCCTCCCCGAAGAGGAAGGGAGCCCGGCGCTGGCGCGGCAGGAGCTCGGTCCGGATGCCGGCGCGCTCCGCTGTCCCACGGATGCAGGCACCTGCGTCGCCGTGTCGCCGCCCATCTCCGAGGACGCGGCCTGCCCGAGTGACCGGTGGATTGCCATCCTGAGGGAGGGCATCTACAGCTGTCCGGAGGGCCCTTCCGGCATGGGAGGCCAGTGGGTCGGGGCACGGCTGTTCGAGGCCACGCAAGGCACGTGGTCCCTGCCCCCCGGGCTCGCGCCCTTCTGCTCGTACAACTGGGTGACGTCGGGCGGGGGCCTTCCCCCACCGCAGGCGGTGGCGATGCTGGAGACAGGCCTGGGCGCGCGAGTCACCCAGCTCGACCGCGACTGTCAGGTGGTGGCCCCCATGGGCTCGAGTGCCACCACCCGGGCCGCATGGCAGACGCTGCACACGGACTTCCATGCCCAGACGGGACAGGTCGCCGTCCTTCCCCCGGGCGGGGCGCTTCCCCCCGCGGAGGTGCGCGTCGCGGTGGTGGACTCCGCGCCGCACCGGTTCAGCGACGGCGAAGCGGTGGAGGACCGGCTCGGCCATGGGCATGCGATGGGCCGTGTCGTGCGCGAGCTGGGCTGTCCGGACGGAAGCCCCGTCTGCATTGCCCAGGTCTCCAACCATCTCGCGCTCCCGCAGGTGACGCCGAACGTGAAGGATTTGACGCACGGGGGGTACTTCGGGGAGCAGACGCAGCTGGCGCGGTCCATCCACGCGGCAGTCACCGAGTGGCGCGGCCACAACGCGGGACAGGTCCCCCCGGGAGAGACGCCGACACCCCAGCCGCGCCTGGTCGTCAACCTCAGCCTCGCGTGGGACGGCAGCCACGGCGGCGCGTATGCCGGCAACCTGGTGGAGCAATTGCCGGCGCCGGTGCGCGCGGTCCATGCCGCCATCACCCATGCCGTCTGTCGCGGGGCGGTGGTCATCGCCGCGGCGGGGAATGACCCTGGCGGACCGGCGCCCGTCCAGGGCGCCATGTACCCCTCGGACTGGGAGCAGAAGCCGGCCCCCACGCTCGCGCAGTGCACGCCGCTGGAGGGCCCGGGCTATTCATGGCCGGTCGCGTTCCCCGTGTTTCCGCCCGCCGGTTCGACTGTCTACCGGCCCCTGGTGTACGCGGTGGGCGGCGTGCGGGGAGACGACGCGCCCCTGGCGAGCACCCGTCCCGGGGGACGCCCGCGTATCGCGGCGCCCGGTGCGCATGCGCTGGCGACGGATGTCAATCTGGCCGGCCGGCGTGTGCCCACGGACATCCTCACGGGCACGTCCGTGTCCACGGCGGTGGTGTCCGGGGTGGTTGCCACCGTCTGGGGCTACCGGCCCGACCTGTCCGGGCCCGAGCTGATGGAGCGGGTGCGTCAGGCCTCGGTCGACCTGGGCAAGCCCGCGGACTTCTGCCTGGGCGGGTCGCCCTGTCCGTGGGCCGTCGCGGACTCGCGCCGCGCCATCCGCCGCGTGTCGCTCTGCCAGACGCTGGCGCACGCGTGTGCGGCAGGACAGGGGCGCTGTCCGCCTGTCGCGCAGCTCCCCGTGTGCACCGCGCGTCCCGCCTATGGCTCGCCGCTGCCGTCGTTGGACGCCGCCGCGTGGGCCACCATCGAGTCGAAGCTCACGCGCACCATCGACGGCTCCACGCTCAACGTCGCGCTGCCGCCGCTGTCCGTGTGTCGCCAGAGCGCGCTGCGCTCCAATGCGTGGCGGTATGACGAGACGGTCTGCCCCTTCCGCCAGTACTACGGCATCCCCCTGCGGCCCTGGACGAACCCGCAGCCGAGCAAGAACCCCTGCACGTGCTGCATTCTCGACACCACCCCCGAGGAGGAGTCCTTCGCCCCCGCCGCGACGCTCTACATCAGCATCGACAGCGAGTATTCGCCCCGGAGTCTGGACTCGCCGACGCTGCTGGTGAACGGCAGGTTCGAGATGGACCTCTCCGGCCTGCTGGAGCTCGCGGGGCAGACGAGCCTCACCGCGGGTGACGAGGTCAAGGTGTACGGCATTCCCATCGACCCGACCTGGCTCCCCGTGGAGAGCGCGGTGCTCAACCTGCGCGGCGAGGAGAACGGCGTCCCGTACTCCACGTCCAGCGAGTTGCTCCTGCAGTAGCGCGTGCGAGCCCGTAGGTGACTTCGGCTTCCAGCCGGTCTCCGGCCCAGGGGAGACCCGCGGGAAGACCTGGCCTTCATGATGAGACCATGACGCCCCGGTCTCCCTGGTCGATGTAGGGTCCTCGGTGTTCGCGCCAACACCGAGGACCGGGCATGCAGTCCGGACGCGCGTGGGCGGGATGGGCATATGTCGACCTGGCGTTTCATCTGGCTTTGCGTGCTGCTGGGCTTCGTGGGGCTGGGCTGCAGCGAGGACTCCTCGCCGGCTCCTGACAGCGGCACGACGGTGGACGGCGGCACGCGCGGGGATGCGGGCACGACCCCGGACGACGCTGGCTCGGACGAAGACGCTGGGCCAGCCGACGCTGGCTCGGATGCGGGAGCGCCGCCTGCCGACGCCGGGGCAGCCGACTCTGGCGTGGATGCGGGAGCGCCGCCTGCCGACGCGGGCTCGGACGCGGGCACGGCCCCGGATGACGCTGGCTCGGACGGAGGCACCGAGCCTGCCGACGCGGGGACGGATGCGGGCCCCACGGACGATGCGGTGCACGTGTGGCGCTTCACGCGCTACCGCACGGCCAGCGGAATCACCGAGCAGCCGGAAGACTTCACGCGAAACCCGGTGGAGCTGTTCGTCATGGACGGCACTGCGCTCGTTCCCGTCCCCGGCAGGGCCGGTGTGCCGGGAGAGTACGTGTTCCCGGACGTGCCTCGGGGCGAGTACTACCTGAAGGTGGGCACCACCTATGTGGTGACGGACGCGCGCAGCATCGACCTGAGCATCCACACGTTGGGGCGGCCGGACATCCAGACCCGGGAACATCCCCCGCTGGCGAACCTGGCGCTGTTCGTGGACCCCTGGTACCCGGCCCCCGAGGGGCCGTTCTTCCCGGAGAACACCCGCTCCAAGCTCCAGCTCCTGTCGGAGGAGCTCGGCTTCATGGCCGACATCACGCCCGACAACCTGGACTACGGCGTGGAGTATGTGAGCCGCTCCGTGGACCTCCTCCTCGGGACGGCGGCGATGATGCCCCGGTTCGAGGAGGCCCGGGGTGACAGGGCGCGAGTGGTTCAGCTGTCGCCGCATCCGCTCCCCGGAGCCACGCTGCCCGACGGAGGCGTGCAGCACTACGTCTCCGCGGTCCGCGCCCTGCACCTTCCCCCGTTCTCCAACGATGGCACCCAGGCCTTGCCCGTCGAGGGAAGGCTCGAGCCGCTGGCGATGCAGGAGCTCCCACTGGACTGGAAGGTCTCCGCCTTCGCGGCCCACGCCACCGAGGTGAACCCGGCGGCGGTGCTTCGCGACTCCTCCTTCAACCTGTACCCGGCGGCACATGGACTCGCGGAGGGTTGGTTCGGGTTCTCGGGAGAGCTGCTCCAGCTGCGGCGGCCCATCGGCCTGGGCGCGGACGTCTCGGGCAGCGCCACCTACGGCAATCCCTATCCGGCGGATTGGGGCCTGGTGGCCGCGTATGTCTCCCCCTTCAGCGTCACGGCACAGCCCTCTTCCGGAGCGCCCTTCCGGATGGTCGCCAGCCTCGGCGTCTTCCACCCGTTCGTCCCCGGAGGCGACACCGGGCCGCTCGTGCCACGCATCCTGCCGCCTCGCGGGCTGACGGTGGATGGAGCGGCGGCCTACAGCGCGCGCACCCTCTCGGCGGGTGCCCATGTCATCGGTTGGCAGCCACCGGAGGGAGCCAGCGCCAGTGCGTATGTGGTGACGGTGCAGCACCGCACCTTCCGCAGCGACGGCGTCGCCATCATCGAGACCGCGGCCAGGCTCCAGACGAATGGGAGCGCCACCTCCGTCCAGCTGCCTGCCGGCGTGCTGCAGCCCCACCAGCTGTATTACGTCATCGTGCGTGCGGTCCTCGCGGAGGGCTACGCGCCCGACAAGCCGCTGATGCTCTCCAGGCTTCCGGAGTACAGCTACGCGGAGGCACTCAGCGGCCTGCTCACCACTGCCGCCGCGGCGCCGTGACACGGGCCGGGCCGGTGGAAGTCACGTTCCACCGGCTTGAGCGGATATCGAGACACCCCGACCGACTCTAGCCTACTCCCAATTCATCAGCCAAAGTCTTGCTTAGCTTTTTCAATTCAGAATCGCTTGCAGCCCTCACGTAGAAAGAATTGGCCCCCGGATTCTCGAACAACTCCAAGGCAGCATCACTTCGATTGAAAAACATCAGCTTCTTACCGGCATGGGGTACCGCCAGGAACCCAAGCTTCTCGGCGACTGTGACGAACTTCTCGATTAACGAATTCTGAGCTTCTTCCGTGGGTTCGGATCCATCGAAATCCCCAAGCAGGGCTTTATGGGGCAAGAGTGGACCCCGCAGCTTCAAGAAGGCGTCTTTGTATAGATACTGCATCAGGGTTCCACCCAGGGGCACGAAATCGAGCGGCTCGGGAAGAATGCCTCCAGTGTTCTCATCGATACTCCAACCCGCTTGCCATAAGCTCCTTGCCGCGCGTTGAGCACCCTGGGTTTCTAGAAAAATATCGTAGGGCGCGTCGCAGTCATAGGTCCATAGATAGACGAGCTGCCTTGGCGGGATGAAGTTTTCAAGCGCATGGATTCTTTCAACCTCCTGGGCTCCGAAAGACACGTATTCCAAAAATGGATTGAGTGCATTTTTCGGCGTATCGCCCATCAGCTTCAAAAACGCCCTGTATTCGGGCGGCAGTGGCTGGCCAATCAGCTCTTCAAGATTCGAAATGCGTGATTCCGGTAGGCCTTTGATTCTCTCCGGAAGCCAGTCTGCATAGCGCGCAAAATAGCGAATGAAGCCTTCCAGCTCGCTATTCCAGTATTCATTTCCTGCCATGGCTTGAACACTAGTTGATTGCAGGTGTTTTCCAAAGTCACAAGAACCACTCGGATTCACTGACGTAAAACCCGTTCCCCACGCTGGAGCGGGAGGAGGCGGGCGTAGCGCCCCAGGCAGTGGCCAGCACGGAGCCGATGCAGGCTCGGACGCGGGCAGGGCCCCGGATGACGCTGGCTCGGACGGAGGCACCGAGCCTGCCGCCGCGACGCCGTGACACGGGCCGTGCGGGCGGCAGCGACTGCACGTCCACCGACACAGCGCCCCGCTCGAGGGAACCGAGGCACAACCGGACCGCGACCTCATTTCTCTATTCTCAACTTGTGAGAATTTGAGGTACTGGACTCTCGCGGGTAGCGGGTTGCTACCACGTCCCCAGCAAAGCGGAGAAATCTAAGTGAATCGTTCCAAAATCAGCATGTACGTGGCCGGGCTTGCCATTTCGTTCGGTGGCCTCGCCCCCCTGGCCTGCGGTCCCGTCGAGACGGCGGAGAGCCGGCCCGAGGTGGTGGAGCAGGCCCCCGTGCTGGACAGCCAGGAGCAGGAGTCTTTCGGCGGCGACCTGGGCACCCAGCTCGGCCTGCCGGTGGTGACGGGCAACACGACAGGCAAGACGAACGACGCCACGCCGACGTGCGCGGGCTCCACCTTGACGCCGGACCTCTCCTACACGTGGACGGTGCCAGGCGTGGTGGGAGGCCCCGCGCGCACCTTCGACTTCACCACGCAGGGCTCCGCCATCGACACCGTCCTGCAGATCCACCCGCTGAACAACTCCGCCGGCGCGCTGTGCAACGACGACGAGCCGAACGGCGGAATCTGGTCCGCCCTGTCGCCGACGCTCTCGCCCGGCGCGACCTACGTCATCACCGTGGAGTCCTACAAGAACGCGACCGGCGCCATCGCGCTCAACATCACCTCGCCCGGCCTGGACTGTCCGTCGGGCTGCAGCCAGTCGACGAACAACTGTCGCGAGTCCACCGGCACCTGCCAGGACGGCGCCTGTGTCTATCCGTTCAAGCCGCTCGGCGCGTCGTGTGACGACGGCAACTTCTGTACCACGGGGGAGATCTGCAACGGCTCGGGCGTCTGCGGTGGCAGCACCCCGCGCACCTGCAACACGCCCCCCAGCCAGTGCCATGAGGCCACCGGCACCTGCTCCAACAACCAGTGCAACTACGCCCCCAAGGCCGCGGGCGTGGCGTGCAATGACGGGAACGCCTGCACGTTGAACGACACCTGCAATGGCGCGGGTGCCTGCGGCGGCTCGGCCATGCAGTGCAACAACCCGCCGGGGCAGTGCTACGTGGGCACCTGCGTGAATGGAGGCTGCAGCTATGTCCCCGCGGCCGCGGGCACGTTCTGCAATGACGGCCTGAGCTGCACCAACAGCGACCGTTGCAACGGAGCCGGTGAGTGCGGCGGGACGAGCACCTGCACCGGCAGGGTTGCGTGCAGCATCCGGGTCTGCACGCCCAATGGCTGCGAGTTGGAGTCCCTCTGCATGGAGGGTGAGTACTGCAGCGGCGGCCAGTGCCGGTCCCCGTGACCTGAGCTGGACCTGGGCGGGTCCGCGCCTCGAGCGCGGGCCCGCCCGGCCGTTTCACTCGTTGTGCGGGCATGCACCTTGGATGCTACGGTCCGCGACCTCCGGGCCCGCCGCGAAGCCGCCTTGATACGTCGCATCGAGTGGCCCGGACGCCCATCCACTCTCATGGAGACGTCATGGTGTCCCGTTCAGCCGTTGGCAGGCGTTGCGTATTGCTGGCGCTGCTCTTCTCTCAACTGCTCGGAGGGCACGAGGCGCTGGCGCTGCCCAACGACGCGGCGGTGCCCATCCTGCTCTACCACTCCAGCGCCGCGGGAGATTCGCGGGCGCGCACCGACGACCCCGCGACGGACGGGTGCAGCTACGAAAGGGTGGCCGCGAAGGCGTTGCGCGCCGACCTGGAGGAGCTCCACGCGCAGGGCTTCACCATCGTTCCGGTTCGCTGGATTGCGGAATGGGCCCTCGGCCTGCGAGATGGAAGCACCCTGCCGGCCAAGGTTGTCGGCATCACGATTGACGACGGTTACAACCTGGATTGGTGGTCGGACCAGCCGCCCCGGTATCCGTCGTGGTGCAACGAAGCCAGAAGCATCCGAGAGGTGCTGGTCGAGTTCAAGGCAGCGCATGGCGACCTCCCCGGGTACTCGCCGCACGTCAGCTCGTTCGTGATTGCGTCGCCCGTGGCCCGCCAGAAGATTTCGACCGCCGGCGCGCCCCCGCACCAGTACCAGTATGCCACCGACGACTGGTGGGCGGCGGCGCAGAGCTCCGGCCTGATGGGCATCTACAACCACAGTGCCGACCACGACGGAGACTACATCAACACCTGGCTGCCCGATGGCGCACTCGGCCCCGGCTTCGGCATTCCGGTGCGCAGTGCCCTGCCCACCCCATGGAACCAGGCGCTGCGCTGGAGGAACGGCGCGTGCACGCCTGTCCCCGACGTGTCGGATTACGGTACGAAGTCGCAGCACGACTTCTGCTACGTCGGGACCGACACGGGCACGAACACGACGGCCACGCACCAGGTCGTGAGGTCCTCCGAATACATCCAGTCGAAGACGGGCGTGTGGCCCGACCTCTTCGCCTACCCGTTCGGCCACCACAGCGCGCAGCTCCTCGCCTGGTTCGAGAACCACCCTTCGGAGCATCGGATGCTGGCGGCGTTCGCCACCACCCCCGCGCCCGTGCGGCGCGGCTCGCCCCGGTATGCGATGGGCCGCTTCACGCACGGGAGCGACTGGAAGACCGGGGCGCAGTTCAAGGCCCTGCTCGAGTCGTTCCAGCCGGCCCCGACTGCGAACTGGCTCGTCGATGGCGTGCCGATGGTGCAGGGACAGGTCATCAACGTGCAGGCGGGCCGGCCCTTCACGCTCGCATATACGAGCACCACCACGAACCGCTGTGAGATGTGGGTGACGGAGGGCTACGGGTTCTGGCCGCAGCTCTGGCCACCCCCGCCGACGCGGCTCCAGACGGGCGCTTCCTTCACCTTCGACCCCCAGGCGGTGGATGCGCCCGGTGTCTACAACTGGCATGTGAAGTGTTACAGCCCGTACGGCGGCAGGACGGTGGAGACCTTCCTGCGAGGCATCGTCACCGCGCCCGCGCCGACGGCGACCTGGTACATCAACGGAAGCCCGATGCCCATGGGAGGAGCCTTCGGCATCTGGGCCGGGCAGCTGTTCGGCTTGCGGTTCGAAAGCACCTCCACCCAGCGGTGTGAGCACTGGGTGACCGCGGGCGAATACTTCTATCCGGAGCTCTGGCGCGCGCCCCCTGGCTCGCCCGCGAGGCTTCCCTCCTTCGACTACGGATACGTCAGCGTCGACGCGCCCGGCGTCTACAACTGGCACATCACCTGCTTCACGGCCAACGACTCCAGCAGCGTGAGCACCTGGGTTCGCGGCTACGTGTACTGAGAGGGCCCTGGACGGCGACGGCTCGGAGGCGAAGGGTGGGCCTCCGAGTCATCAGTCCACCTTCGCCACGCGGCCCCGGTCGTCGAGGAAGGCCTCGACGCCCTGGGCGATGGCCTTGGCCACCTCGGACTGGTAGGCGCCCGAGGCGAGGCGCTCCTCCTCCTCGGGGTTGGAGAGGAAGGACGTCTCCACCAGGATGGCCGGCATCTTCACGCCCAGCAGCACGTAGAACAGCGCCTCCTTGTGCCCCAGGTCCTTGATGTCCGAGTACTTGCGCTTCAGGCCCGACACCAGGTTGCGCTGCACCTGGTTCGCCAGCCGCGACGACTCCTCGGTGTTCGCCTTCGTCGCCAGGTCGGCCAGGATGAACTGCAGGTCGCTGATGCCCTTCTCCGACGACTGGTTCTCCCGCGCCGCCAGCCGGATGGAGTAGCGGTCCGCCGACGTGTTCAGCGTGTACGTCTCCACACCGCGCAGCTTCCGCTTCGCCGCCGCGTTGCAGTGGACGGAGATGAACAAGTCACCGTGCTCGGCGTTGGCGAACTTCGCGCGGTCCTCCAGCCGGATGAACCGGTCATCGTCCCGCGTCAGCACGACCTCCAGCCCCTTCTCCTTCAGCGCCTCGGCCAGCTTCTTGGAGATGGACAGCGCCACGTCCTTCTCCCGCGTCCCCTCCTTGCCGATGGCGCCCGTGTCGTGCCCGCCGTGCCCGGGGTCGATGATGACGCGCCGGACCTTGAGGCCCAGCTGCTCCGCCAGCGTCAGCTCCGAGCCACGCGACTGCTTCGCCACCGCCTTCAGCCGCGCCTGCGCCACCTGGTCATCCACCGGCCGCGTAATCGGCTTCGGCGGCTCGGGCGGCGCCACCGTGATGCTGAACGGGGCCTCGGACGCCTTCGCGCTCCCCTGCCCCTTCGCCTCGGGCTTCTCCGCCACGGCCACCGTGGGCTCGGCCTTCGGCGCCGGCTCCGCCTTCACGTCCTGGGCCGCGACGGCCACCTTCGCGGGCTCCACCTCGACGGCGGGCTTCTTCTGCGCCGACGCCACGGTGCTCGGCTCCGGGGCCGTGGACTTGGAGTCCCGGGCCACCTGCGCCTCCTCCGAGGCCTTCTTCGCGGCGAGCGCCGCCGCCACCGCCGCGTCGAGGTCCGGCTCCTCGTCCTCCACCGGCTTGGACGCGTTCGGGTCCACCCGGGGAATCATCGGCGACGGCTCACGCGCGAGCTTCTCGATGGACTCCACCAGCGAGGCGCCACGGCGCTCGGCCGGCGGGGACACCTGGGCCACCGCGGAGGCGCGCTCGTCGGAGGGCGCGGCCTTCACCGGCGCGGGCTTCGTCGCCGGAGCCGCCCTGGCCCCGGGCAGCGTGGCCAGCAGCGCCTTCAGGTCCTTCGCCTGGTCTCCCCGGCCGTTGGTGGCGAGCGTCTCCGGTGAGGATGCGGCGCGCCGCGTCCGGCTGGTCCAACCGGTTCACATGGATGCGCGCCAGCGCCAGCGCCGCGTCATCCGCGAGCCGGTGCTTCGGGTACCCCTCCCGCACCTGCTTGTAGTGGGAGATGGCCGACTTCAGGTCATCCTCCACGAAGGAGGCGCGGCTCAGCTCCTGGAGCAGCTCGGCGGCGGTGAAGAGCGCATCCGGCGCGCGGTCGGACTTGGGGTGCTTGCTGGCCACCGCCTCGAACTTGCGCACCACGTTGAGCCAGTGGTGGCGCAGCTTGCGGCGGGCCGCGTCGTCCTTCAGCGCGTAGTAGGCGCGGCGGGCACCCTGGTAGGCCTCCTCGGCCTCATTCCGCTTCGCCGCTCCCACCGCGCCCGGCACGAGCAGCAGCAGCAGGGGCAGCACGAGGGCGAGGCGCATGGGTTCCTCCGGCGGACTGGGAGCTACAGGCGTGTGTCACACGGCCCCATGCCACCGGCAAATTTTCGGCCCCCACCGTCTTGCGTCAGCGCACCCAGCCCAGCTCCTTCGCCAGGTCCTGGTCGATGACGCGCGCCCAGCCGGGCTGACGGGGCACCACCGCCGCCAGCACCTTCTCGCCGTTGCGCACCGGCGCCCGCCCGGGCCGCACCCGCGCACGCACCGCGTGCTTCACGTC
>JBKGHK010000288.1:0-12050 GCA_046520375.1 Pyxidicoccus sp. 3LFB2 | reverse complement strand
CTCCGGCTGCCCGCCCGCGCGCCGCGTGCCCACGTTGACGCCCAGGGCCGAGCGTGCGGCGGCCCCGACACAAGGAGGCGCGATGGCTCGGCGGAGGTACACCCCCTGGTCCGCCACCAATGGGCTGCTGTTCGGCGTGGCCGCGGGGCTGGTGCTGGCCCTGGCGGAGACGGTGCTGGCCGTGGCCACGGGCGACAACCCCATGCGCCCGGTGCGCATGGCCGCGAGCCTGGTGCTGGGGCCGTCCGCCCTCACGCCCGAGGTGCCCGCCGCCACGGCGCTGCTGCTGGGGCTTGGCGTGCACGTGGCGCTGTCCGCCGTCTGGGGCCTGCTCTACTCCTTCCTGGACGCCATGCTGCCGCCGGACGGGCGGGGCCGCTGGGAGTTCCAGTCCGCGGTGGGGATGCTCTTCGGCATCTTCATCTGGCTGGTGAGCTTCCAGTTCGTGGCGCGCGGCTACGCCCCGGGCTTCCTCGAGGTGCCGCAGTTCACCCAGATTGTCCTGCACGCCCTCTTCCTGGGCCTGCCGCTGGCGATGCTCTTCACCGCCGCCGAGCGCAAGCGCGCGCTGCTGGACGCGGTGGACGTGCCGGTGAAGAACGCCTGAGGGGGCACGCCATGGACGTGGATGCGATTCGCCAGGAGCTGCGCGAGGGCCGCTCCCCATCGCTGACGCGGCGCCGGAGGGTGGCGAAGCTGGCGGCGGTGGGGCTGGCGGACTTCGCCGTCATCTCGCTGTACCAACTGGGCGCGGTGAAGCGGCTGCCGGACTTGCCGGGGAAGTGGTGGGACTCCAACGGGGTGAATGCCGCGCGCACGGCGTACGCGCTGGGCGTGCCGGACGGCCCGCTGGGGGCCATTCACTACGGCGTGACGCTGGCGCTCGCCGCGGTGGGCGGCAGCCGGCGCACGGGACGCAGCCGCGTCTGGGACGTGCTGCTGGGCGGCGCGGTGCTGGGCGGCGCGGGGGCCGCGCTCTATTACCTCTGGGACATGGCCTTCAAGGAGCGCCGCGCGTGCGCCTACTGTCTGGTGGGCGCGGCGCTCAACCTGGGCATGGTGCCGCTGCTGTGGCCGGAGTGGCGTGAGGCCCGGCACGCGTGAGCGGCGCGGCCTACTCGGAGAAGGCGATGGTCGTCATCAGCGCATTCTCCGCCTGGCGCGAGTCCAGCCGCGTGTGCTGCACGACGATGGGCACGTCGGAGACGATGACGCTGGCGTAGTCGGTGCCCAGGGGAATGGGCTCCGGCTCCTTCAAGTCATTGAAGCGCAGGTGCAGCGTGCGGCGCGCGGGCACGGTGACGCGGTAGGGGCCCGCGGGCTCGCGGTCCTTGAAGAAGACGGTGAGCTCCACCTGGGCGTCGCGGTCTCCGGTGTTGAGCAGACAGGCCGTCTCGTGGCTCGTCATGGTGGGCGCGGGGCCCGTGCTCTCCTTGGGGATGTAGCCCTCGGCGATGGCCCACTTGCGGCGTCCGATGGAATCCATGGTGCGGCTCCGTGCATGAAAAGAAGTGGGAAGCGCCGCGAGCGTGGGCATGCCGTGCCCCGGGAGGAAGCACCACCTGCCGCCTCCGTGGGAAAGCTGACGGCGGCCCTCGCGAACACCGGTGGGCAGGTGATTGCGCGCCACGCATGGAGCGCCCGCAACGGGCCTCCACCCAAGGCCGCGCCTTGTTTGAAAAAACGCTGAAGGTATGGTGAAAGTACCCGACCTTGAGGGTTATCTATGGGCCTCCGAGGCGCTGAGACCGGGGCCCCTCCTTTCGTGGACTGACACACGCATGGACACAGAATTGGCGAGCATGCTGGGGGCCGCGTCGAGGGCCGCCCGGGTGCGCATGGGACTGACGCAGGCCGATGTGGCGGAGCGGATTGGCATGGCGTCGGAGGTGTACGGGCGGCTGGAGCGGGGGCACATGCTGCCCAGCGTGCAGAACCTGCGGCGCCTGTGCGTGGTGCTGAACGTGCCGCCCCATGAGCTGCTCGGCCTGGGGGAGAACCTGGCCGCGCCGCCCTCCGGGAAGGACAAGGCGGCGGCGGGCACGGGCAACGCCAAGGCCCGCGAGGACGACACCCCGGAGATGCGCCGGCTGATGCGCAACCTGCGCAAGCTGTCCCCGGTGCAGCTGAAGCTGATGAACCTGGTCGCCTCGGCGATGCAGCAGAAGAAGAAGTGAGGCCCTGAGGCTCCGCCGCGCCTTGCGGGTGCCGGGGCCGCGCAGTGGCCGGAGCGGGCCGCGCGGGCGGCTCGCGTGGGAGCACGCGGCGTCACCACCGCTCGACCAGCGTGTATTCGTCGGTCCGCACCCAGAGGGGCCTCTTCGAGCTGGAGCCGGGGGCGTGACGCACCTTGCGGCGCCCTCCCTCGCCCGAGCGGGCGCAGATGGCGATGCGCCCACCGTCGTAGTTCGAGAGGCGCGGGATGTCGGCCTCGAACCATTGGATTTCCGCGTCCTCCCCGTCCACCCACACCCAGCCATGCAGGACGCTGCCGGAGGGGAGTGCACCGGGGTTGCGGACGATGCTGCTGATGACGCCGGTCCTCAGGCCGCCGAGGAGCACGTTGCCGTCCTCGAAGTCCTGATGGAAGTCGAGCTGGGCGGTGCCCACCAGGGGAAGCTGGTGGGACCCCCGGAACTTCTGCAACACCCTTCCCATGTCCTTCAAGGCGTTGGGAGAGCAGGGGAGGTGCTGGCGGGGCCGCTCCCCCATCCGGGTCGCATAGGTCGGGCCCGCGCAGTGGAGGCTGGCGGCCGCCGCGAGGCAGAGCGGCAGCGTGCGCTTCCATGCTCCCGGGGAGGCGGGAGGCGTGGCGGTTCCTGGCGTCGTCGGGTTCGTCACAGTCTCTTCTCTCGGGGTGGGGGTGGGCTCCAGCCTCTCACCGTCCGCGCCTGCCTCATCCGGGAATGCGGTGGGCACCCCGGAGCGGGGAGCGGCTGGCGCCTGGGCCAGGAGCTGTCCTGAAGCCTGGGGTGCTTCCGCGCTCTTCCACCCGAGCACGGCCAGCAGGCCGAGGAAGAGGACCGCCGCACCCAGCAGGTGCCAGGAGGTGGGGGGCGCGTGAAGCGCAGGCGCTCTGGGGTCAGGCGAGGCAGTGGACGGACAGGGAGGGCGGGCGGACGCCTCGGAGGCGGGCGGAGTGAATGGCTGGGCCGCGCGGACTGGATGCCTCGCGGTGGAGCGCTCACCCGAAGGCGGGACTGGCGCGACGTCCGCTCCGTCTGGCCGCACCGGCTTCCTGGTGGCGGGCGGACCCTTCCCCGGGAACAGGGGCTCATCCCAATCAGGCCCGGCGGTCCGCAGCGCCTCTTCGAGCGCGGCGTGCAGGGCCTCGCCATGGGCGTAGCGCTCCCGGGCCCGCTTGCGCATGAGCCGCAGGACGATGGCCTCCAGGGCTTCCGGAACCCGGGGATTCACCTCGGAGGGCCGGGGCGGCAGCCGTTCCTCGATGTGCTCGATGAGGATGTCCCGGGGCAGGGTGGGCGAGAACGCGGGCGCACCCGCCAGCACCTCGTAGAGCGTCACGCCCAATGCATAGAGGTCATCCGTTGCGCGGAAGGGGTAGTGCGCGTCCGGCCGGGCGTGGTGCTCGCGGTGGAAGCGCAGCGCCTCCGGGCTGCGGTAGTGCGGCGTCCCTGGAGGGAGCGCTCCCTCCGTGAGCGGGAGCGCCTCGGCGTGGTCCGCGCTGCCGAAGTCCACCAGGATGGGCTCCTCGTCGGCGGCGCGCACGAGGATGTTGGAGGGCTTGAGGTCGCGGTGGACGACGTCACGCGCGTGCAGCTCACCCAGGGCCCGGGCCAGCCGGGCGAAGACGCGTGCCACCCGGCGTGCCGAGGGGCGCGCCTGCTTCACCCAGCCGTCCAGGGTGGAGCCCTCCACGAAGTCCATGACCACGTAGTGGAAGCCCGTTCGCGCATCCGGCCACCGGCCATGGGCCCAGACGCGGGCCACGTTCGGGTGGACGGCCTGGAGCAGGCAGGCCAGCTCCTTCGCGGCGCGCGCGTCGGTGTGGTTGAGGTCGTCGCTGCCCGGGCCCCTCAGCGCGAACTTGAGGGCGTGACGCTGCCCCGCGTGCTCTACCTCGAACACGATGCCAAAGGCCCCCGAGCCCAGCTGCGCCTGGATGAGCCAGGGGCCCACCGTCATGCCCGGGCGGAGCGTGAGGGGGTGCGCCGCCATCAAGGTGCCACCTGGGGGAGCGGCTGCGGGAGGCGAACCGCGGGCAGCTTCAGGATGCGTGAGCCCTCCGGCTGTTCATGGACGTGGATTCGCACCCGCTCGTCTGGCGAGGCGGGCGCGCCCGGAACTCCAGGACCAGCCTCCCCCTGACACCGGGCCGGAGTGCCTGGACATCCAGGTCCACCGCGTGAACCGGAACCGGCTCCCCGGATTCCTCCCCTTGCACCTCCACGCGGCCGGGCCGCCAGGAGGCCTGCCCCTCGGAGAGCAGGAACGTGACTTCGATGGCCACGAAGGCGGACGCGGCGAACACCCGGATGTCGACCACCTTGAGCGGTGACGGGCCCTCGTCACCCGAGAGGCGGTGGTTCAGCCGCTCCGCGGTGATGCCGCTGCCCACGTCCCGCGCGAAGAGCAGGTTGGAGAAGCGCCCCGAGTCCTCGCAGCGGGCCTGCACGGCGCCCAGGTGTTCCACGAGCGCCTCGGGGGCGAGCGCGGTGCGGAAGACGCGGACCTGGAGGTCCACCTCGGTGGGCGCGGCCATGAGCGCGAACGTCACGCGGTGGGGGATGTGGCCGTCCGCGAAGCGCAGGGTGAGGGGGATGCGCTCGTGGGGCGTGAGCTCCATGCGGGGCAGGAGGATGAGGGCGCGCTCGGTGATGTCGATGCGCTCGAAGCGCTCCCGGGAGGCGCCCAGCTCCAGGCTGGCGGGGAGCACCGGCGAGTCGAACAGCAGCACGGTGGCGGTGCCCGCGGCGACGTGCACCACGTGCGCCGCCGCCGGAGCCTCCGCCGAGAGGGTGATGTGCCGCTGCCTCAACTGGCGCTCCACGCCGGGTTCTCCCGCGACCGCCGTCATACCTGCCAAGGTGGTAAGAACCAGCATGACCCGAGGGAATGGTTGGAGCAAGCCCTGACTACCTCCTGGGTTGCTACCCTAACAGGGAGGGATGACATCCGGTGACCTTCCGGGTCGGCTCCCGCTCGCCCCACCCGACGGGGCCTGAAGGTCGGAAAGTCGTGGGAAAGGCCCAGCGATTTCCGGTGATTGGTGGCCAGGGTGGACCGGGCCATGCGGGCGTCGGGGGATGGGGTGCGGGTGGCGGGCGTAACCGGGTTCCCGGGCGCGGCGTAACAGGCACAGCCGCCGCGCGGGCCGTGTGCCCGCGCTCCTTCCCGAGGTCTCCGTCCATGCGCCTGTCCGCTGCTCTCGCCGCCGTGCTGCTCGCCGCCTGTGGCCCGTCATCCTCCGTCGACGAGCAGGTGGGCCAGGTGGGAGAGCTCGACACGTCGGAGGCGGGCATCACCGCCTTCGTGCGCGACGGCCGCTACCAGACATGGCTGGCCGAGCCCGCGCCCAGGGACTCGGTGCGCTCGCACGGCCCCAAGGTCCGCGTGTTCTTCAACGACGTGCTCGCGGCGTCCCTGCGCGCGGGCAACGCCACGCACCCCAAGGGCAGCATCACGGTGAAGGAGCTGTACGAGTCAGATGGGAAGACGCTGCGGGGGTATGCGCTCGACGTGAAGGTGGCGGAGGGCTCCGGCAAGGACACGTGGATTTTCTACGAGGGCTTCGGGCCGGACTTCGACGACAACTACTACGGCCGGGCGCACTCGACGTGCCATGGCTGTCATGCGGACGGCGGCCGGGACTACGTGCTCACGCCGCTGCCGCGGTGAGGCGCGTACACTGCGCGGCCATGGTCGATGAGCTCGTGCGCAGGCTGGGACTGGTGCCGCATCCCGAGGGTGGCTTCTACAAGGAGACGTATCGCGCGGCGCTGACGGTGGAGACGCCGCGCGGCGCTCGCTCGGCGGGCACGGCCATCTACTACCTGCTGCCGCGCGGCGCGTTCGCGGCGTGGCACCGCGTGACGTCGGACGAGGTGTGGCACTTCTACGACGGGCATCCGCTGGAGCTGCTGCTCGTGGGCGAGGGTGGGCAGGTGGAGCGCGTGGTGCTCGGCCGGGATGTGGCGCGGGGCGAGCAGCCGCAGGTGGTGGTGCACGCGGGCGTGCTGCAGGCGGCGGTGCCTCGGGGGGAGTACACGCTGGTGGGCTGCACCGTGTCTCCAGGCTTCGACTTCGCCGACTGGGAGATGCCGTCCGCCGCGTCCCTGGTGGCGCTCTACCCGGAGCAGGCGGAGCTGATGCGGCAGCTTGCGAAGGGCGCGTAGCAGGGCAGGGGCATGGTGCGGGACCTCAGGGTGAGGGTGCGCAGCCGTGGGGCGAGCGTCATGCACGCTGCTCGCGCCTGATTCAGGCCGCGGAAGGAACCGTCGTTCCGTCCGTCACCTACCCCGGGGAGAGCCGTGCACTCTCTTCCCGTGTCCTGAATGAGTCGCGTGTCGTGCAAGCTGCCCGCTCATGAGGACCGCTTTCTCGCCGTTGCGTGTGGCCCTGGTTTGCAGTGCCGTGATGTTCCTCGCGTGTGCCTCGACCCCGGGCGGGCACCCGGATGGTGGAGGCACTCAGGGCCGCCCCGAGGTCGTGCGGACGACGCGGCTGTCTGGAGACCGGGTGCGCCTTGCCTTCACGCCCCTGGAGTCCGCACGCGCGTGGGAGACGCTGAGCCCCGAAGAAGCACGCGCGGTGCTCGCCGGCTTCCATCAGGCCTTGCGTCGCCTGCCTCCACCCCGGTTCCAGCGGGCGATGGCGGGGGCCTCGGAGTCTCCGGCCGAATGGGAGGTCCAGCTCCGGCGGGAGTTCCTCGACCGGTACGGTCCTTCGCGGCTGCCGCTGCCGGACGCGTTGGAGCACAGCCGCCTCTTCCTCGCACTGCAAAGGTCACCGCGTTACATGGGCCCCGGGATTCGAGAGGCAGCGGAGGAGTTGTTCCGCTCGCCAGCCTTCCTGGCCAGCGTGACGCTGTCGGTGGTCGTGTACCTGGCGGCGTGGGCGCTGCCCGAGCCGGTCTTCTCCAAGGCCTTTGCCGCGGCGCTGACAGTGAGGCTCGCGATTGCGGTGGGCGTCCTGGAGCTGCGCAACCTGGGTCTGACCTGCTACCGGGTCTACCAGGACGCACAGGCGGCAAGGACGGTGGAGGAGCTGGAAGCCGTGGCGGAGCGCTTCGGGCGAGCGATGGGAGGCACGGCACTGCGAGCCGTGGTGTTGGTGGCCAGCTTCGGCGTGGGCCGGTCGCTGCCCAGGGTGCCCGAAGGCGGGCTCTGGTCCCTGCTCACTCCGTCACGGTACGCAGTGCCCGGGGGGCTGACATGGCAGAGCGCGACGACGGTGCAGATGGTGGCGGACGGCTCGCTGGTGGTCAGCGGCGTGGCGGTGGGCACTGCGGCCAGCTCCGCGTCAGGTGGGGCGGGCAGTGCGTGCACGGATGGCGCGGTGAAGAAGGACGGCCATCAGTGGCACCACATCGCCACGGACAAGAACACCAGCGCCGAGGTCCGGGGCGGGCCCTGGACGCCCCGCTTCGAGGAAATCTTCGCGACCGCCGGGATGAACCTGGAGGACCCGACGAATCTCGTCTACTTGAGGGGCCATCAAGGACCGCATCCCGAGGACTACCACCAGGAGATCTTCCGGCGGCTCAGAGCAGTTGTCGCACGCTGTCAGACTGTGGAGCAATGTCGACGTCGTCTGGTGGAGGAGCTCAAGGGAATCGCGAACGAAGTCTGCACTCCAGGCTCTCGACTCCACCAGTGGGCAACAAAGCCGTAGCGACCGTGAGGGACAATGGCATGGGCCGGTACTTCGACCTGACGGACAACATGCGCATCCGGCATCGGTGGCATTTGAGAGCGCCTCGCGATGAACAAGGGCAGCCGGTCAACCCCTGGCAGTTCTTCGAGGGCAAGAAGCTCGAGCCTCAGGGAACGATTCGCTTCCCCGTGAATCCCACAGGTCAGGTTCTCGATTTCACCCTGGACTCCTTCGCGACCCCCGTAGTCCATCAGCGCGTCGTCGAGCTCTTCGAGCACCAGCGCATCCAGGACGTCCAATTCATCCCCGTGCAGGTCGAGGGACACGACGGGCCCTACTTCATCCTCAACACGCTCCGCACCATCCGCTGCATCGACGACGCCCGCAGCGGCGAGGTGCGCTACTTCACGGCGGACGACGAGGAGCCGGACAGGGTAGGCCAGTACCGCGTCGTCTCCGGTATGCGCATCGACCCGACGAAACCCGGCGACGCGCACATCTTCCGCCCGTGGGGCTGGAACGTGGCCCTCATCGTCTCCGAGGACCTCAAGGACGCCATGGAAGCAGTCGGCATCACCGGCCCGAAGTTCGAAGCGGTGTAACGCCCACCCCCGGGCTACGGCCGGTTCAGCGTGGAGAAGTGGAACGTGCGGATGACGAAGTTCCCCGCCCAATCATCCATCCACACCTCCACCGTGTGCTCCCCATCCACCAGCTCGCGCGTGTCGAGCTCCGCGGTCCACGTGCCATCCGGCTGCTGCGCCGCGGCCCGGATGCCCGAGCCATCCCGCGTGAACGCCACGCCCCGCACGCCGCTCAGCGTGTCCGTCACCCGCGCGGTGAGCTGAATCACCCCGCTGTACGTCCCGCCCGGCGTTGGCACCACGAGCTCCGCCTCCGGGGCCGAGTTGTCGTAGCGCACGGTGCGCGTCAGCGAGGTGCTCGGGCCCGTCTCGCTCGTCACCTCAATCGTGAAGGTGTTGTCCCCAGGCACCAGCTGCAGCGTCGCATCCACGCCGCCACCGCCGCGAGGCAGCGCGTACGTCTCCCCCGTGGACAGCGTCACCTGCGTCGACGACGCCGAGTACACGCCGATGCCGTACGTCATCACATCCCCCGGCTGCGGCCCCATGAGCCACCCGTCCGGCAGCCCCGTCCCCACCCACGGCGCCTGCGCGTCCACCCACACATTCACCAGCTTCTCCGTCGAGTGGCCCACCGAGTCCGTCGCCCGGATGAGCAGCACGTTCTCCCCCGGGTTCAGCCACACCGTCTGCGTCACGGTGCCGCCGCCCGCGGGCACCTCCGACACGTGCACCCAGTTCGTCTCCACGCGCACCGGGGACCAGTCGCGCACCACCAACTGCACGTCCACGCTGTACACCGTCAGCCCCGAGCCCTCGATGGGGGACACCACGGTGATTTGCGGCGCCGTGCTGTCCACCATCACCGTCGCCTCGTCGGTGGACACGCCACCGAACGTGTCCGTGGCCACCAGCCGCACCACGTTGGGCCCGTCCAGCAGCGGAAGCTCGGTCATCACCAGGCCGCCACTCTCGTCCGGCACCACCGGGTACGTCTGCCCGTGGAGGATGAAGGCCGCCGATTCGATGCTCGCGCCCAGGGCCACCGGCGTGACGTAGCCGCAGCCTTCCAGCGTCGGCTGGTCGGTGAAGCCCGGCAGTCCGCACAACGTCACCGATGGGTTCGGGTACGGCGACGGCAGCACCTCCACCGTCTTCGACGCCGTGCTGCCCAGCCGGTTCTCCCGCTCGGGCTCCAGCGTCACGCCCGAGTACACCGCGCGCAGGTCCTGCATCCCCAGCGCGTCCCACGTCGACGTGCGAGGCCGCCACACCAGCGAGTAGACGCCGTCCCCATCCGCGTCGTTGTCCGCGCCCACCGTGACGCCCGCCACGGAGAACGTCACCACGCCCATGCCCGGGCCGCGTGCCTCCCAGCCCCGGTCGTCCACCACGCGCGCGGACAGCGTGTTGTCCAGCGCCACCGTGAGCGGGCCCTCCTCGGGCGACAGCAGCGTCGTCGTGGTGGCCACGCCCTCGGTGGGCGGCGGCGGGGTGGTGAAGGTGGTGACGCGCACCGAGCCCTTCACTCCGCCCGCTCCCACCGACGCCGCCACCACCATGACCTCCGAGGACAGCGAGGCCGGCAGCCCCGGGGGCGCGGTGACGCTGAGGGTGACGGTGGCCGTCGAGTCCGGCCCCAGCTCCAGCGACGTGCGGCTCAGCGACGCCGTCCACCCGGGCAGCCCGCCCTGCGTGCTCAGCCGGTACTCATCCGCCTTGTACCCGTGGTTGCGCACGGTGACGGCGTACGTGGCCGTCTGCCGGCTCGGCAAATCATGCTCGAGGGGCCGGCGCGTGGGCCCTCCCACGGAGACGCCGACGCTGTAGTCGCCGAAGCACGCCAGCCCCAGCGCCGCGAAGGTGGTGGGGATGTCCGGGTAGCGCGTGCCCGCGCCCCAGCTCCCGTCAGCCGCCTGCCGGGACTTGAGCCAGTCCAGCGCCCCCGCCATGCGCCCGTCCGCCCCGGGCTTCCGGCCCGCGACGCACAGCGCGTACAGGGAGATGCTGGTGGCGTACTCGTCCGGAGCCTCCCCCGCGAGCCCGCCCCAGCCCGGCGCGTCCGCCAGCGCGCGCGTGGCCAGCAGCCGCGTGGCCATGGTGCCCATGGCGGTGGTGTTCTCCCCGTTGGGGCCCGGCCCCGCGGCCTTCAGCCCGACGATGGCCCACGCCGTCTGGTGCGTGTAGCGCTGGCCGTCCGCCTCCGGCCCGTCCGTCAGGTCATTCATGTGCGCGCGCACGTACGCGGCGGCCTTGTCCAACGCCGCCTGGTACTGCGCGGCCTTCGCCGGGTCCACGCGCTGCTTCGCCTGGGCAATGGCCGTCATCATCCGCGCGGTGACGCCCACGTTGCCGTAGCCCACCGGGTAGAAGGGGAAGTCCTCCCGCCAGCGGCCGGTGGCGCCCTGCATGCTCACCGCCCAGTCCGCGGCCAGCACCAGCGCGTCCGAGTACTTCGTCCCCACGTGCGCGTCGTAGCCCGCGAGCCCGAAGGCCGAGTAGCTCGACTTGGCCATGGGGTACCAGTTCCCCTCGTGAATCCACGAGCCATCCGCGCGCTGCTCGGACTGCATGCGCTCGGCCATGAAGTCGAGGTTCTGCCGGTTGGTGCGCCCGTTGTACGTCGGCGCGTCCAGGTCGTAGCCGGTGGCGCGCGCCGTCGCGAGGCCGAACATCGTCGCGCCGTGGCGGTGGCATGACGTGCAGCCGAAGTGCGTGGCCCAGTTCGCCGCGTCCGCGCTGAGGAAGTTGATGCCCCGCTGCGCCGCCTCGGCGTTGCTCGCCGCCCGCGACGGTGTGGCCAACAGCATGAGCAGCGCGGGAATGAGCAGCCAGCTCCGCGCAGGCAGAAGGCGACGCAAGGACAAAGTCTGGTTGCTTTTGGGCATGGGGGCCGACCGGCTGGAATGGGAGGATACAGCCGCGGGTCTAGAGACAAGCAAAGCGCCGCGAAGAAATGAGCACGCCTGCTGGAATGCGCACCTGCCACCCAGGCAAGCGTCCAGGGTGCATGTCCACCCCGAGGCATTCGCGACACGCAGCCGGGCCGTCGTGACTCACGCCGCCCTCGGTGAAACACCCCCGAGACAGTGTCTGCTGTTTCACGGGAGGCCGCGTCATCCCTTCGGCGAAACACGCTGTCTGTGTTTTCCCCGCGACTTCAAACAGACATGCCAGGAGATGCGGGCCCGCGGTGCTGCAAGGGTTCACCGTCTTCTCCCGCCTTCAACACGGGCCGGCTGGTGCATCAGGACCCACCCGCATCGGGCCCGGGCGGGTGCCTGCCCTCACTCCACGCGGGGCTCCAGTCCTCCAGCAGTCCCGGTGGGGCCCGGGCCGCACGCCAGGAGGTTCAGCACCCGGCAGCGGGTGTTTCGCGCCCTGGATGTTCCCCGGGCCTCATGGTAGCGCCAGCCCCTACATGTCCGCCCTGCTCGAACAGCCGCGCCCGCCCCGGTGGGGTGACGCGCCATGTGGACCCCGCGGAGGACCCGGCGGCATGGAGTACCGGGCCGGCCCGGGGGCAGACGGTCCCGAGGGACGGGGGCCGTGAAGGGCGCGCGCGGGGGAGCGACCCCGCCCGCCTCGGTGCTGCTCATCGGGGCTCCGCCCGCCGTGGAGGCGGCCCTG
>JBKGHK010000287.1:0-12058 GCA_046520375.1 Pyxidicoccus sp. 3LFB2 | reverse complement strand
GCTCCGAGGCACCGCTACTGGCGCCACCGGCCGTGCGCCGCCCCGCCTGCGCGACGACGCGAAGGCCTCGCCCTCCAGCTTGCCCAGGCCTCGCAGCTCCAGCCCCTCCGGCGTCTCCACCACCACCGCGAGGGGGAACAGCGTGGGCAGCGCCGCCTCCAGGCCCACGTCGCCCAGCACCACCTTCAGCGTCGCGCCCTCCAGTGCCGCCGCGAGCGGCTCCTCCAGCGTCGCGTCCGCCGGGAGGAACAGGCCCCGGTCTCCGGAATCCACAAGTTGTGAGCGCTGCCCGCTGGCCAGCAGCGTCTCCACCTTCAGCGTCACCGGGAGCAGGTCCGGCGCGAAGACGTCCTTGCGGTGCTCCTGGAAGGCAGCCAGCGCCGCGCCCACGTCCGGCAGCGCCACCTCCACCAGCCTCCGCAGCGCGGCCCCGTCCAGCGGCAGCTTTCGCGCCTCCGCGTCCAAATCCAACCGGTGCGGCGCGAAGCCGGGGTACTGGCCCCCCTTCGCGCCCTCCAGCACCAGCCCCGCGTGGCTCTTCTTCGGCTCCACGCTCTTGAGGAAGGCGGGCAGAATCTGCTTCTCCGCGTAGTGCTTCCCGGACGCGAGGTCCACGAAGCGGCTCTCGCGGACGAGGTACCTGTCCGGCGTGGTGCGCGTGGTGAAGGCGTACTCCACCAGCGTCAGGCCTTCCACGGGCGCGCGGTCCTTCTTCGTCCACGTCTTGCCAATCAGCTCCTCGACGTAGCGGTCCTCCAGCGCCTCGCCGCCCAGGTGCTTCTCCACCTTGCGCACGGTGAGCAGCATGTCCGCCACCAGGTCCGCGTACACCGGTGCCTCGAAGGTGCCCGTGCGCGCCACCGCGAGGTCCAAGAGCCCCGCCACCTGCACCGTGCTGGCCGACAGGCGGCGCAGGCCGTTGGCCCGCAGCGTCTCGCCGAGCTGGCGCACCTGCTCCGGCCGGTCCGCGCCCAGCGACACCACTCCCGACAGGCCCAGCTCCCGCACCAGCGTGGACACCTGCACCACGCCCGCCTTCATCAGGTCGGACGTCTCCGCCTTGCCCTTCTTGACGCTCTTCTTCCGGGCCCCATCCGTCCCGGTGGAGGGCGCCGAGTCCGTGGTGACGAACGCCTCCGGAGCCCGGGCCCAGGCCACCAGCAGCGCCGCCGCGTGCTTGCAGAAGGGTCGCGAGCGCGCGGCCATGCACGAGCAGCGCCCCTTCACCTCGCGCCCGTCACCAAAGACGAGCGACACCTTGTACGGCGAGGCCCCCGAGCCCAGCGCATCCGCGAAGAGCCGGTTCTCGTACCGCGACAGGTTGGAGAGCTGCTTGCCGTCGAAGAGCTGCGCGCCCTTGGCCAGCTCCGCCCGGTCGCTGATGATTTCCGTCAGCGCCCCGAGCCCCCCTGACAGCTCCCGCACCTCAGCCATGGCGCGCCTCCTTGTCGGCCGACAGCAGCGGCCCCAGGTCCTGGTTGCGCATCACCCGCTCCACCACGTCCACCAGCTTGCGCGGCGTACACCCGAAGCACGGAATGCCCAGCGCGGTGAGCTGCTCTGCCATGGCGTGGTCGTAGGTGGGCTTACCCCCGTCCGACAGCGCCAGCAGGCACAGCACCTTCGCTCGCGAGTCCACCAGCTGCCGCAGCCGCGCCACCAGCTCCTCGGCGTTGCCGCCCTCGTACAGGTCGGTAATCAGGATGAAGAGCGTCTTCTCCGGCCGCTGGACGTGGTTCGCCTGCGCGTACGCCACCGCGCGGTTGATGTCCGTGCCGCCGCCCAGCTGCGCCGTGAAGAGCACCTCCACCGGGTCCGCCAGCATGGGCGTCATGTCCACCACCTCCGTGTCGAACAGGACGAGGCTGGTGCGCAGCACGTCCAGCGACGCGAAGATGGCCGCCATGACGGAGCTGTACACCACGCTCTCCGCCATGGAGCCGGACTGGTCCACTACCAGCGTCACGTCCCACTCGTGGTGCCGCCGCTGGTTGGGCCAGAAGTAGAAGCGCTCCGGTATCAGCCGTTTGCGCTCCGCGTCCCAGCCCTTCAGGTTCTGACGGATGGTGCGCTTCCAGTCCATGTTGCGCGCAATCGGCAGCGGGCTCGTGCTGTTGCGCTTCAGCGCTCCGAAGACGGCCGTGCGGACGGAGGACTCCAGCTTCCTGCGCAGGTCGTCGACGACTTCGCGGACAATCTGCCGGGCGATGTCCTTCGCCTGGTCCGGAATCAGCCCGCGCGCGCTGACCAGCGTGGTGACGAGCTCCACGTTCTTGTCCAGGAAGGGCAGCGTCTCCGGCTCGAAGAGGAGCTGCGTCAGCCCCTTCTTTTCAATCGCATCCTTCTGGACGAGGGCAATCACGTCATCGCGGAAGAAGCCCCGCAGCGCGCCCAGCCACTTGGGGATGTACGGCCGCGAGCCCGCCGCGCTCGCGCTCTTCTCGCCGTAGACGAAGGAGAGCGCGTCATCCAGTTCCTCCAGGTCCGCCTCACCGCCCACGCCCACCGCGCCCGCGCCGCCCGCGAGTCCGCGGAGCGAAGGGCACGCGCCCGTCTTCTCCGCCGCCGGCCCCAGCGCCAGCCGCCAGCGCAGGAGCGCATCCCGGTCCTTCTCCGACAAGTCCTTGGGGTCCACGCTCATAGCAGGTCGTCCAGGTCATCGAGCGCCTTGCCCAGCTCGGCGCTCATGTCCTTGAGCTTCTCCTTGTCCTTCTCTTCCAGGACGCCCTTCGCCGCCTGCCCCTTCGTCCCGAGCTGACGCACCGCCACCACGTTCTCCATCAGGTAGCGGCGCTCCGTGGAACCCAGCGCGCCCAGTGCCCTTCTCAATACCGGCAGGGTCTGACGGAAGCGCTCGGCCTCCACACTGGAGAGGAAGTCGTCCAGCGCCTTCACCACTTCGCGGCTCTTCACCAGCACCAGCGCGTTCACCCGGAGGAAGCCCTCCAGGTACGCCGCGCCCGCCTCCGGCTCCACCGCCAGCGACAGCCGCCGCCCCACCTCCAGCGCCACCTCCGACTCGGACAGCTCCTGCGCGAGGTACAGCAGCCCCGTGGCGAGGCCCGACACCGCCGGGTGCACCGCGTAGCTCTCCTTCAGCGCATGGGCCTCCACCAGCCAGCCGGCCCGGTCCGCGCGCGGCTGCGCCAGCGCCACCTCGTGCAGCGTGCGCAGGGCCTCCAGCACCGCGCCCACCGCGTCCGGACCGCAGTTACTGGCGTCCCGCACTCGCAGCAGCGCGCGGCCGAAGGTCTTCTCACACAGCACCGCCACGGCCTCATCGCCCACGTCGGCGTGTGCCCGGGACGTGCCGTACGCCACCAGCCCGGAGAGGGAGCGCGCGGCGGAGGCGAGCGACGGCAGGTCCGAGTCCGTGGCCGCATGCGCATCACACGCCCGCAGCGCCGCCGCCACCGTCTGGGGGCAGCCGGTAATCACCGACTCCAGCAGCACCTCCGCCGCTTCGGCCGTGGCCTTCGCCGCGGAAAGCCGCTCCTGGAGGACTCGCGTCGTCACCGCCTCCAGCGTGTCGCCGAGGACAATCTTCTCCACCAGCGCCACGTCCGTGGACGGCGTCCACTGCGCCTGCCAGGACTCACGCACGCGGGTGAGCGCGGCGTAGCCCCCAGCCTCCTGGGGCGGCGCCCCGCGCTGCTGCCCCGCGCCCTGGAGCGCCGCGTACGGAATCCCCGCCACGCGCAGCCGGTGCAGGAACACCGAGGAGCCCACCTCCACGTCGTTGTTCAGCCGCAGGGCGAACGTCTCCGGGCTGTCCGTGCGCGGCAGACGGCGCGCTTCCACCTCGCGCCAGAACTCAGCCTGCAGGGAGTTCTGGCCGATGCGGCTCGCCACCCGGCCCACCTGATGGCCGATGACGCTCTTCCACAGGAAGCCGTCCACGTGTGTGGCGTCGCCCCGGCACAGCACGGCCACCGTGGCCTCGCGCAGTTCGTCCAGGCCCGGGGCGCTCTTCTCCCGAAGGTCCGCCAGTGTCAGCGCCAGTCGGTACGCCTCCAGCACGTCCGACAGCGACGCGGTGAAGCCTCGCGTGCGCAGGTGCCCCGCGAAGTCGATGAGCACCTCCAGCGTCGCGCGCCGGAAGTCGCACTGCGCCTCGTGGGCCTTCTGGTAGAAGTGCGGCGCCCGGTTGCCCGCGCCATACCCGAGCTGCTCCGCCAGCCGGGGGAAGCTGTACGGAATCACCGTCACCGCGCAGGGCACGCCCTTGGGCAGCTTCGCCTCCAGCGCCGCGTCCACATCCCCGGCGATGAAGGCCGCCACGTGCGCGGCGCCCGCCACCACGGCAATCCGCTCCGGCGGCACTCCGCTCGCGACGACTTCGAGCACCTTGCGCGCCATGAAGGCGTCGCGCCAGCGGTGGTACTCGCGCCTGGGGCCCGCGTTCAGCACGTCCGCCCAGGCCAGCAGCACGGGGCGGAAACCCTCGGGCGTCCAGTCCGGCGCCTCGAAGAGGGCCTCCCACAGCTCCTCGAAGGAACGGTAGCCGCGCTCCTTCGCGAAGCGCTCGGAGAGGGGCTCCTCCCACGCGGTGTCGGCGGGAGCGCCGGACGTGACGGCGGACTCCGTCTCGTCCTCCTCGACTCCGGGTTCCTCGCCCTCCTCGTCGCGGTCGACTTCCAGGCTGACGCCCACGGGGATGTCGATGAACTCCGCGCGGGCCTTGTTCGCCTTCGCCCAGCGCAGCGCCGCGTACTCCGGCGAGTACGCCGCGAAGGGCCACAGCGCCGAGCGTGGCGTGCCGTCCGTCCGATAGCCCAGAATCGCCACCGGCGGCTTCGTCGCCTCGTCGCACAGCACGTCCACCAGGCCCGTCGCGTCACACGGGCCTTCCACCAGGATGACTTCCGGCCGGACACGTTCCAGCCACCGGCCCAGCACCGACGTGGTGCGCGGCGAGTGGTGGCGCACCGGGAACAGGTGCACCCGGGAGAGCAGGGCGAGGTCCATCAGCCCCTCAGCAGCTTCTTGCTCGCGGTGTACAGCTCCTTCCACGCGCCCGTGCGGCCCTTGGCCACCGTCTCCATGTACTCGCGCAGGGCCTTCACGTCGTCCTCCTGCTCCTTCACCACCGCGCCCATCAGCGACGCCGCCAGCTCGTGCGCCGTCACCTTCCCGCCGCCGAACTGCTCCGCGAGGATGGAGCTGTTGAACAGCACGCTGATGGCCTCCGCCGTGGACAGCACCGCCCCCGGCGTGCGCACCTTCGTCTTCCCGTCCTTCGTCACACCCTTGCGCAGCTCCTGGAAGAGCGTCAGCAGCATGCGCGACAGCTCCTCCGTCGGCGGCACGCCCACCTGGTAGTCATTGCGCAGCTCCGCCTCGCGCCTGGTGACGATTTGAATCTCCTGCTCCAGGTCCTCCACCACCGGCACGGTGACGAAGTTGAAGCGGCGCTTGAGCGCGGCGCTCATCTCGTTCACCCCGCGGTCCCGCGTATTCGCCGTGGCGATGAGGTTGAAGCCCCGCTGCGCGCTCACCACCTCGCCCAGCTCGGGGATGGAGACCTGCTTCTCGGAGAGGATGGAGATGAGCGCGTCCTGAATCTCCGGCGAGGTGCGCGTCACTTCCTCGAAGCGGGCGAACCTACCCGTCTTCATCGCGCGCAGCACGGGGGAGGGGACGAGCGCCTCCGGTGACGGACCCTGCGCCAGCAGCAGCGCGTAGTTCCACGAGTACTTGAGGTGGTCTTCGCTGGTGCCCGCCGTGCCCTGGACGATGAGCGCCGAGGTGCCGCTGACGGCCGCGGACAGGTGCTCGGACAGCCAGCTCTTCGCGGTGCCGGGCTCACCCACCAGCATCAGCGCTCGGTCCGAGGCCAGCGTGGCGATGCACACCTGGATGAGGCTCTTGTCGCCGATGTACTTGGGCGTAATCGCCACGCCCCCCACCGGCTTGGGACTTCCGAGGATGTATGTCTCCACGGCACGCGGCGACAGCGCCCAACCTGGTGGGCGGGGCTTGTCGTCGTTCGCGGCGAGGGCTTCCAGCTCGGTCTTGTACTTCGCTTCGGCGGGCAGGCGGATGTCCGGCATGCAGAGGACGCTATCCCCTCGGTCTGACACGCGGCAAACCCCGTAGCGGCTCCGTGAGTCGTCAGCGATACAACCCGTGGAGTGACTTCACGGGTGCCCGCTTCGCGGCCTGACTCCGCGCGAGGCCAGCAAGCTCACACTCGCGAACTTCGCGTGAGGCATTGGGAGGATTCCGGGTGGCGAGCGGCGCGCACCCATCGCAAGCTGCGGGCCATGATTCCGGCCTTCGAGAGGACCACGACGGAGCGGCTCCTGCTCCGCCGCATCCGTGAGAGCGACCTGGAGGCGCTGTTCTCCCTCCACGAGGACCCGGAGACGAACCGGTACAGCCCCTCCAGGCCCATCGGCACGCTCGACGAGGCTCGGGAGCGGCTGGCCCTGTGGCTGGCGGACTGGGCACGCCACGGCGTGGGGTACTGGCTGGTGGAGCGGCTGGACGCCCCCGGAGTCGTCGTGGGGCTCGGCGGCGTGCGCCACAAGGACTTCGAGGGCCGGAAGGTGCTGAACCTCGCCTACCGCTTCGCTCCCCAGGCGTGGGGCTCGGGGTATGCGACGGAGGTGTCCCGCGAGGCCCTGGCGATGGCGCGGGAGCACCTTCCGGGCCTCCCCGTGGTGGCCATCATCCATCCGCTGAACGCGCCGTCCATCCGCGTGGCGGAGCGCATTGGAATGCGGTTCGAGCGCGTCATCGACTACGAGGGCGTCGCGAGCCGGCTGTACGTCACCGGGTGAGTCGCACCGCGCTCACGGGTGCGGCGCGGCGATGCCGAAGCGCGCGGAGAGCCAGCGGCCGATGACCTCCTTGCCCGAGATGAACCGACGGCCCTCGTGGCTCCCCGTCGCGCAGCCGTGGTCGTCCGAGCCCTCGCCGAGCACCACCAGGGGCAGCCACTGGTTGTGCTCTCCGGCCAGCTCCACCACCTCGGTGCGAGGACGTGGCCAGGGGATGCGCCGCACGTCCAGCTCCTGCTCGGCCCGGGGGTAGTAGCGCAGCACGCCTTCCAGCTGCGCGCAGTGCTCGCAGTAGAAGCGGCTGCCGGGATACGCGGGGTCCTCGAAGCCGGGGGCGAGCAGGAACAGGATGTCGGAAGCCATGGGATTGCACGTAGCCCCCTGGCCGCTCCGGGGCCAGGGTAAATCGCGCGTGGGCCTGGGCATCGCGAGGAGCCGCTGCACTGCTTCGGCGATGGGGCCAGCGCATCGTTCAAGTCTACCCACCCGTCCTGGCCCCCTCTCACACGGCGGCGAACCCGTGCGATAGGGTGCGCTCCGGTATTCCATGGATGGCGTTGATTGCCGTTCTGTGGTCCCTGGCTGCACGGACAAGCCCGAGAGGCGGACACGAGTGATGAAGCACGCGAAGACGTGGGAGTGGACCCTGCTGTTTCAAGTCGTGCTGCTGTGCGGACTCACGGGGAGCGCCGGCGCGGTGACTCCGACGGGGGTGACGAAGGTGTCCCGCGTCACTGGCGCGACGCCCGCGGGAGAGTTCATCCCGAATCCCAACCAGACGCACACGAACTACGAGGTGTACGGGACGGACCTCGGCATCGTCTGGGACAAGGGCGGGGGCGAGGTCTTCGTGCTGTTCGGTGACACGTTCGGCGTGGGCTGGTGCGGCGACGGCGGCTGTGGCGGTGGCTGGCGCAGCAACGTGCTCGCCCGGTCCTCGGACACGACGCTGTCGAACGGGCTCACCTTCTCCACGATGATTCAGGACTCCACGCGGCACGCGAAGGAAATCCTGCCGTCGAAGAAGGTGAACAACGACGAAATCACCGTCATCCCCACGGCGGGTGTCACCGTGGGCTCGCGGCACTACATCCACTACATGTCCGTCCACCACTGGGGGGACCCGGGCATGTGGTCCACGAACTACGCGGGCATCGCGTACTCGGATGACAACGGGCAGAACTGGGTGAAGCACCCGAGCGCGCGGTGGGTGAACAACGCCGCGTGGACGCACCCGTTCCAGATGGCCGCCTTCGTGAAGAACGGCGGGTTCGTCTACATGTACGGGACGCCCAATGGTCGCTACGGCAACGTCCACCTCGCGCGGGTGCCCGAGGGCTCGCTCCTGGACATCAACGCGTACCGGTACTGGGACGGCAATGGCTGGTCCACGTCCCAGGCCGCGGCGCGGCCGGTCGCCATCGGCATCGCGGGGGAGCTGTCCGTCTCCTACAACGCCGCGCTGGGCCGGTTCATCATGACGTACCTGAACGAGTACCGGCAGGGCGCGGTGATGCGGGATGCGCCCACGCCGACGGGCCCGTGGAGCGGTGAGAAGATGCTCGCCCCTTCGCGCGCGTTCCCCGGCCTCTACAACGCGTTCATCCACCCGTGGGGGAACACCGCCAACGAGCTGTACTTCGTCATGTCCCAGTGGACGCCCTACAACACCTTCCTGATGCGGGCGACGCTGGTGGGCGACACGCAGGGGGACAACCTGCTCTCCGAGCCCGGCTTCGAGACCCAGGAAGCCACGCCGGTGATGGGGCCCTGGTACCTGCTGGGCGGCGGCGGCGTGGACCGGAACCGCGGCGCCGCGCGGACGGGACAGGACAATGGCTACGTGCGCGCGAGCAGCGGCTGGAATGCGCTGAAGCAGAACGTCGTCGTGCAGCCGCACACCGACTACACGCTGCGGGGCTGGATTCGGACGTCCGGCAACAACGCGGCGGGGTACTTCGGGGCGAGGGGCCCGGGCAATGGGCCTGTCCTGGGCGAGCGGCCCTTCGCCTCACTGCCGGGGTACACGGAGCAGGTGGTGAGCTTCAACTCCGGGGCGAACTCCGTGGTGGAGGTGTATGGCGGCCTGTGGGCCGAGGGGGACACGTGGCTGCAGCTCGATGACGTGAGCCTGGTGCGTGGGGCGAATCTCGTGGGCGATGCGGGCTTCGAGCGGCAGACGGGCTCGGCCGCGGCTTCACCGTGGTACGCGGAAGGGAACGCGGGCATCGACCCGGGCCTCGGGTTCGCACGGACCGGCGCGAACAATGCGTGGGCGCGGAACACGGAGGGCTGGAGCGCCATCAAGCAGGAGGTCGGCGTGACGCCGAACACGGGCTACACGCTCACGGGCTGGGTGAAGACGTCCGGTGCGCACACGGATGGGTTCTTCGGTGCGCGCGTCATCCGCGGTGGCCCCATCCTCGGGGAGGTGGCCTTCGCCCAGCCGCTGGGCAGCTACACGCGGCTGACGGTGACGTTCAACTCCGGCGCGAATCACAGCGTGGAGCTGTTCGCGGGCATGTGGGGCCACGGCACGGATACCTGGATTCAGGTGGATGACGTGAGCCTGACGCGAAACTGAGGGGCGCGGCCCGGGTTCACTCCCGGCACGGCACGGAGGAGCTAGCGCACGGTCCACCGACGAAGCGGTTGACCCTCCTCCGTGTTTCGGGCGTGCTGTGGGGCATGTACCTGAAGAAAGTCGTCCTCACGAACATCCGCTCGATTGATGCGCTTGAGTGGGAACCGCCTGCCTCGGCTCCCACCCTGGCGGGGTGGCACGTCATCATCGGGGACAATGGCGCGGGCAAAAGCTCGGTGCTTCGGGCCATTGCGCTGGCTTTGGTTGGCCAGGGAGAAGCGTCCGCCCTGCGCCAGGATTGGAATGAGTGGCTTCGCTGGGGAGAAAAGGATGGCTCGATCCGCCTCATCTTGGACCGGGACGAGTTCTGGGACCGCCCCGCCGGCGAAGGGAAGAAGACCGAGGATTTCGACCTTCGGCCCGAGCTGACGCTGGAACGTCTCAACATGTATGTCGAACCAAATGTCATGTTTGGCTTCAGGGGCAGCTTCCACCCAGAGAGCGGCGCCTGGGGAAGTGGCTACGGCTGGTTCTGTGCTTCCTACGGACCCTTTCGCCGATTCACGGGCGGCGACAAGGACCAGGAGAAGCTCTTCGCAACGAATCCAAAACTGGCACGGCATCTATCTGTCTTCGGCGAATCCGTCGCGCTGACGGAGTGTCTGGAGTGGCTCAAGCTGCTCCAGTTCAAGAAGCTGGAGGGAGGAAGGCAAGAGGGGGAGTTGCTCGACTCGCTCAAGCAGTTCATCAACCAGCCCGACTTCCTGCCTCACGAGGCCCGGCTGGAGTCCATCTCTTCGAATGGTGTGCGCTTCGTTGACGGAAACGGCTGCGAAGTCCCGGTCGAGAATCTGAGCGACGGCTACCGCTCCATCCTGAGCATGACCTTCGAGCTGATTCGTCAGCTCGTCAGGACGTACGGCGCTGAGAGCATTTTCGCTCCTGGCGATCCAACGACGATTCAGGTCCCAGGCATCGTCCTCATCGATGAAGTCGACGTCCACCTGCACCCCACCTGGCAGCGTCGGGTCGGTCACTGGTTCCGTCAGCACTTCCCGAAGCTTCAGTTCATCGTGACGACGCACAGCCCGCTCATCTGTCAGGCTGCGACAGTGGGCAGCATCTTCCGGTTGCCGCAGCCTGGGAGCGAGGAGCGCGGCGGTATGGTCACTGGTACCGCACGTGATCGGCTGCTCTACGGGAATGTTCTCGATGCCTACAGCACGGGTGCCTTCGGCGAGGTGCTCACTCGCTCGCCCGAGGCTCTGGAGCAACTCGAGCGCCTCGCCATCCTCAACCAGAAGGAACTCGCGGAAGGGCTGACCGAAGAGGAGCGTGCGGAGCAGCAGAAGCTACGAGAGCGGCTCCCGACCGCAGCCAGTGCGCTTCCGTCTTCCAGCGTGGAGGTCATGGGGAAGTGATTCGCCTACCAACTGTCCCTCTGCCAGGAGATGCCCTCGCAAGTCTCGCGGAGTACCAGCGGGAGGTGGACTCCCAGCCGGACTACGCGGCGCGTGTGGTCCGCGCAAAGGAGCGGTTCGCGGCACTGAACAAGAAGAGCAACAGGACCTTTGAGCGCGTCAAGGCGACGCTGACAAAGATGTGCTCAGGCGCGCGCCGCTGTGCCTACTGCGAGGACTCCTTCGCAGACGAGGTCGAGCACATCCGCCCCAAGGCGCTCTATCCCGAGTTGGTCTTCGCCTGGACCAACTACCTCTATGCGTGCGGGCCCTGCAACGGGCCCAAGAACAACCACTTCGCCGTCTTCGCGGAAGGAACGGGCGCGCTGACGAGCGTGGCGCGGGCGCGGAACGCACCCATCGTGCCTCCCATTCCAGGCAAGGCCGTGTTCATCGACCCGCGTATCGAGGACCCGACTGAATACCTGGAACTGGACCTGACGGAGACCTTCTGGTTCATCCCGCGACCGAAGCTCAAGCCGGTGGATCATGCTCGCGCTGACTACACGATACGCGCGCTCCAGCTGAACGTTCGGGAAGCGCTGCCGCGGGCCCGGCGGGACGCCTACCTGGACTACCGCGTCCATCTGAAGGGCTACGTTTCGGACAAGGCGCAAGGCAAGCCGCAGGTGCATCTCGACAGACTCGTCGAGGCCATCCGGGAGCGGCAGCACCCCACAGTCTGGTTCGAGATGAAACGTCAGCACGGGCGCATCCCCGAGTTGGCGGTCCTCTTCGCGGCGGCTCCAGAGGCACTGACCTGGTAAGGGGTCTCGGAGAGCAGCGCCCGCTTCGTGCTCTCGGCCGTGTTCTTTCAAGATGAGAGACGTCATGGCGCGGGTCGCTCATCGGGTCCCAGCATATGGCCAGCGGAGGCCCCCGTGCTCCCAGGCGGCAGCCCGTGGAATGACGGTTCCTTCCGCGTGCTTGGCGCGAGCAGCACTCTCACCTGTGAGTGACGGACTCGTGGAATGACGGTTCCTTCCGCTTCCCCCGCGCGAGCAGACCCTGCGCCATGGGTGACGGACTCGCGGAATGACGGTTCCTTCCGGCCTCCCTCTTACGAGTGGGACCCTGGCCCATGGGTGACGGGCTCGTGGAATGACTGTTCCTTCCGGCCCCCACTCTTGGGGAGCCCCTTCCCTGGGCGACGGAACGCTTGAAGGAAGGTTCCTTGGCTCTGTCTCGACCCCTCTAGAGGGAGGGGAGTAGCAGCCGAGCGGCCCGGG
>JBKGHK010000286.1:0-12091 GCA_046520375.1 Pyxidicoccus sp. 3LFB2 | reverse complement strand
GCTCGCGGCCCGCCCGGGAAGGAGACAGCCCCGGGCGGCCGGGCGGTCCGCGCGAGCTCGCCCCTCCGGCTGCCGGCACGGCAGGCGGGCCCTTGCTTCATGAGCGTCGAAGCGGAGCCGCCGACGCCCGGCTCTCTCACGGCAAGCGGGCACTTGCTTGAGGGGCGTCGAAATGGAGCCGCCGACGCCCATCTCCCTCCGGCAGGTCTCCGTGGAGCGCGGGCCCAGGTCAGGCCTCGGATTCGGGCCCTGCCCGCCCTTGGTACCGCGAGCTCCACGGTGCCGGAGGTCTCCGGCCCCCTGAAGGCAGAGGGCGGAGTCCCAGGGGTGGCGTTGCCCGTCCGCGGGCGGCGCCACCGCACGGGGCTCGCCGGGCCAGGCGGGGCGCGGTGTCGAGCCAGTCCCGCAGGCCGGGCCTGTGCGGGTATCCGCCGACTCGGCCCCCTGGAAAACGCCGCCACCGTCATCGGGTATCCTCGGGAGCACCTGGAAGAGGGAGCTCCCTGACATGAAGCGAGTGGTGCTTGGATTGGTGGTGGCCGTCCTGCTGGCCGCGTGTGCGTCGGCCGAGAAGGCGGGAGACCGTGCCGCGGCCGTGGGTGACTGGAAGGCCGCGTACTCGGCGTACCGCCAGGCCCTGGCGAATGACCCGGACAGCCCGGAGCTCAAGACGAAGTTCGAGGAGGCCCGCGCCCTGGCGCTGGAGGACTCGCAGAAGCGCGCGCGGGCCTGCGAGCAGGTGGAGGACTGGAACTGCGCCCTCGCCGAGTCGGACTTCGCCCTCTCCATCGACGGCGGCAACGCGGACCTCGCCGCCTTCCGCATGCGCGCGGCCACCCGCGTTGCCTTCGGCCTGCTGGACGGCGCCGCCGAGCAGGCCCGCAGCGGCCAGTTCCCCCAGGCCGTCAACGAGCTGAAGCGTGCCACCCAGCTCTCGCAGGCCCCCGAGGTCAAGACTCGCGCCGAGGACGTGCGGCGCCTCATCGTCACCAGCGGTCGCACCCGCGCGGATGGCCATCGCCAGGAGGGCAACCTCCTCGCGGCCCATGAGCTGGCGCAGCTGGTGGCTGGGCTGGACGGCTCGCAGGCCAGCTGGGCCCAGGGCATCGCCGCCGAGTACGAGCAGTGGGTCGCCATGGAGTACGAGCGGCTGGCCCGCGAGGGTGACGCCGCGCGCGCGCACCATGACTGGCCGCTGGCCCAGGAGCGCTACCGCGCGGCGCTGAGCCTGCGTCCGGGCGGCCGGGCCGCGCCGCTGGAGGAGTACGTGCGCCACGTCATGGGCGCCGAGCAGCAGCTCGTCCACCGCGACTGGCACCGGGCCGCGGACGCCTACCGCGCCGCGCTGAGCACCGGCCAGGACGACGGGTACGCCACCCAGCAGCTGGAGCGCGTGGAGGTGCGCCCCTACCGCGTCTCGCTGCGCTCGGTGCTGGTGGTGCCCACCCGCCCGGACGGCAACGCCTGGGTGGGCGCGGCCAGCCCGCTGTTCAACCGGCTCGCCCACAAGCTGAACCAGCTGGCCTCGCGCCGGGGCATGTCCGAGACGCTGCTGGAGCTGGCCACGGCCCTGCCCCGGGAGAACCAGCCCCAGCTGCGCGTCGAGGCGCTGCTGCCGGACGGCACCCGCCTGACGACGCCGCAGCACACCGGCATCTACACCGGGTTCGACTCCGAGTTCATCGCCCTCGCCAACGACTTCGACGAGCAGCGCATCACCTTCCAGGTCTTCATGGATGACGCGCGCGGCAGCGAGATGCTGGGCTCGGTGGACGTGCCCGTGCGCGAGCTGGCGGGCCGCCGCGACGTCATCCTCGAGGGGCGCTCGGTCATCGCGCTGAAGCTGTCCACCTCGCGCGGTGACGGCCGCGAGCCGGGCTCGTTCCAGGGCATGGCGCGCGTGCAGCCCATGCCTCCGCCCGGTACGCCCGCGCCGGGCCACATCGCCACCCCGGTTCCCTGAAGAAACACCGCGGGCCCGCCCCCTCCTCTGCCTGCGAGCAGGGGCGAAGCGGGCCCGCGGGCCGACATCAGTTGTACGTGACGATGAGCGAGCCGTCCGTGAAGCCGCCCTTCGCGCCGAACACGGTGATGTAGAACTTGCCCGGCTCGGCGCCGTTCAGGTTGCAGTTCTCCGTGCTGTGCTCCTTCACGTCGCGGCAGTCGTAGGCGGAGAAGGTCGCCACCGCGCCACGCTGGACGTAGAGGTCCGCGTTGCCCGTGCCCCGCAGGCGGACGTGGACGTTCCGGTTGCCACCGTTCGCTCGCGCCGGCACTTGGATGGTGAAGACCTGCGAGGAGCCCGCGGCGCCGGACAGGCCGGTGACCTGGACGCCGGGCTCGACGGGCACGTAGCCACCCTTCCACGTCACGGTCAGCGACGCACCGCTGTAGGCGCTGAAGCCGTTGAGCATCACGTACCAGACGCCGTCGCCCGGGGCCGCGAAGGTGCACACCTCGTTGTTGCCGGACCGGTAGGGACGGCAGTCATATTGGGTCGTCGTGGGGGCACTGGCCCGGCGCACGTACAGGTCCGCGTCGCCCGTGCCACCGGAGAGGGTAAAGGTCAGGTCCGTCGCGCCCTCGGGCACCGTCACCGCGAAGTACTGCTTCGCGCCACTGGAGCCGGAGAGGTTGGTGGCCGGCACGTCCTTCTCGATGGGGGTGGAGACCGGGGGAGGCACGGGCACGCCCACGCCCACGGCCTTCCAGGCGTTGCTCACCGAGGTCTGCGTCGCGGCGTCATAGCCGAGCTGGACGGCGGCCTGCTCCGCGGCAACCTTCACCTGGTCGAAGTTGGAGGACGGCAGCAGCAGGTCCCTGTTCATCTTGTAGACGATGCGCGCGGCCTTCTCGATGCCGATGCCGGCGACGACCTGGGTCGTCTTGCCGCGCGGGTGCGTGCCACCCTGCGACAGCAGGTAGAACGCCAGGTTGGAGATGCCCGAGCTGTAGTGCACGTCCACGCCGGCCGAGTAGTCCGGGTAGTAGTCGAGCGAGTCACCATCCACCACGGGGTCGTGCATGTAGCGCAGGGCGTCCCCGGGAATGTCCGGCGTCCAGACGTCCTCGCCGATGAGCCACGTGTTGGCGTTCACCACCTGGCCCCGGATGTACCACTCGCACACGGCGCCGAAGATGTCGGAGATGGACTCGTTCATGCCGCCGGACTCACCCGAGTAGATGAGGTCCGAGTCGTGCTCCGTCACGGCGTGCGTCATCTCGTGCGCCGTCACATCCAGCGCGCCGGCCAGGTTGGAGGCCGTCACCCCGTCGCCATCGCCGTACACCATCTGGGTGCCGTTCCAGAAGGCATTCACGTAGTTGACGCGGTGGTGCACGGTGCTGATGAGGGGCGCGCCCGCGCCGTCATACGAGTCGCGGCCGAACAGGTCGCTGTAGCACTTGTAGACGTCGCCCGTGTGGTCATAGGCGATGTTGACGATGGGGTCCGCGTGCGGCGGGTCTCCCTCGGAGCGGGCCAGCACGCCCGGCAGCGGGGCCTGGTTCTGGCCGTGGTACACGCGGCGGAACAGCGCGGAGTGGATATAGGAGACGCGCTCGAACGCATCCCCCGTCCGCGCGTTGACGAGCACCGAGTCATGCACCGGCGTGCCGTCCGCCTTCTCGCCCTTCACGCGCACGTCGTAGGCCAGCACCAGCTGGTCGCTGTCGCGCCAGTAGACGAGCCGGGGCTCGCTCTCGACGGTGGCATCCGCCGGCGAGGCACGGTCCGCCTTCGCCGCCGAGATGGCGGCATCGGCCGCGATGGAGGCCTTCTCCGGCGCCAGCAGGTCTCCGCGCGCGTTGGTGTTCACCGCGAAGACGGCGCCGTTACGGGCGTGCAGGCGCAGCTCCCCGCCGAACACGTCGATGCCGTTGCGCCGCACGCCGTAGCGGTAGTGCGCGTCCCCGTCGAAGCCGACATAGGCCTTCTTCAGGTAGAGGTCCTCGGGGTTCAGCCGGAACAGCGGCGCCACGCGCTCCACCACGGGCAGCAGCAGGCCCGCCTGACCGGAGTGCACGGCCCCGGCCTCGGTCGGCGCGGCGCCCAGCGGGCCGGTGATGAAGGTGGGGACCGCGTCCTTGTCGGTGGCCACCACCTGGAGGCCCTCCAGGGCGGCGGAGGACTTCGCCGCCTTCGCGTCCTCGGACGGTGCCGGAGGCGGGGCCTCCGTACAGGCACCTGCAATCAAAGACAGCAGTGAAGCGCCCAGGGCACCGCGCAATCGCTTCTCAACCATGCGTCCCCCTCAGTGGGAAGTGTGGGGGCGTATGCTGACTGCAACTGAATCTGAATTACAAGGACACGCCCGCTTTCCATGTACATTCCTATCAGTCAGGAATTGACACGGCGCGGCGGTGGGACGCTCAGGCGATGAGGTCGAAGTGGGCCTGGAGCGTGGCGCCCGGCGAGGCCGGAGGCCACGGCTGTCCCAGCACGACAACGTTCCATGCGTGACGCATCTGCCGCGCGGCGCGCTCGGGCGGCATGCGGCCCACGGCCGTACACAGCCCCGGGCACAGGAGGCTGCGGATGGGTCTGCCCGGGTGGGCCGCGTTGTGCTCCAGCACCGCGCGCAGCGTGGCCCGGAAGGCCAGCCATGCATTCACCGTGTCTGACACAGACATGGGGATGCGCATGGTGGGAGCGCTCACCAGCCATGGAATCTCCGCATGGCGGGTGTCGATGATGAGCGCCGAGCCCACCGGCAGCTCACCCTGGTGCTCGTTCCGCAAGCGCTCCTGGAGGCGGGTCTGGAGGTCCCAGCCGAAGAACTGGCTATAGACGAGGTCGATGCCCCCATCCATGTAGCCGAAGCTGTTGGCCGGGCTGACAATGGCATCCGCGCGCTCGCCGAAGATATCGCCGCCGGACACCTCTACGCCCTCACAGCCGAGGAATGCCCGGCGCCAGGCCATCACCATGGAGCTATTCAGGTCACGAAGCTTGAGGGTGAGCTGGGACATGGGCCCGGCATACCCGCCGGAGCACGCGGTTCGCAACCCACTTGGGCCCCTCCCGCCGATGTTGAGTCCAGGGGCAACGCCGTCGATGACGCAATGTCCCGGTACTGGGGGGCAGTAGGCTGCGGGCCGGAGGAGCATGCGCCATGTCCATCACCCTGAACGTCAATGGCAGACCCCACACCGTTGACGTCGCGGAAGACACGCCGCTTCTCTACGTGCTGCGCGATGAGCTGGGGCTCAACGGGGCGAAGTATGGCTGCGGCGTCGGCCAGTGCGGCGCCTGCACGGTGCTGCGGGACGGCGCCCCGCTGCGCTCCTGCGTCGTTCCCGCCTCGGCCCTGGGCGGGCGGGAGCTGACCACGGTGGAAGGGCTCCGGGCTTCGGATGGGACGCTGCATCCGCTCCAGCGGGCCTTCCTCTCCGAGCAGGCGGGCCAGTGCGCCTACTGCATCCCCGGCATGGTGATGGCGGCGGCGGCGCTGCTCCGGGAGAAGCCCCGGCCCACCGAGGCGGAGATTCGCTCCGCGCTGGATGCCAACCTGTGCCGCTGCGGCTCGCACAACCGCATCGTGCGCGCCATCCAGCGCGCCGCCGAGGAGCTGGCGCGATGAGCACCCTGCCGAGCCGCCGCTCCGTCCTGCAGGGCGCGCTGGTGCTGGCCTTCGCCATGACGGGCCCGGGTGCGCTCGGGGCGGCGCCGGGGCGCAAGTCTCTACCGGGAGACCTGGAGCGAAACCGCCAGCTCGATGCATGGCTGAGCATCGGCGCCGACGGGGTCGTCACGTTGAAGACCGGCAAGGTGGAGCTCGGCCAGGGCATCCTGACGGCCCTGGGGCAGCTCTGCGCGGATGAGCTGGACGTCGACTTCTCACGCCTGGCCTTCATCTCCGGCGACACCGAGCGCTCCCCGAACGAGGGCACCACGGCGGGCAGCATGTCCATGTCCCAGGCGGGCACGGCGGTGCGCTACGCCGCCGCCGAGGTCCGCGCCCTCCTGCTGGCCATGGCCGGTGGGCAATGGGGGGTGAAGGCCGAGCGGCTGAAGGTCCGTGACGGCACCATCACCGCGCCCGGGGGCCGCAGCGTCACCTACTGGAGCCTCATGGGCGGCAAGTCCATGAGCCGCGAGGCCACCGGCACCGTGGCGCCCAAGCCCCTCTCCGAGCGCCGTTATGCCGGCCGCCCCATTCCCCGCGTGGACCTGCCGGCCAAAATCTCCGGCGAGCCGGCCTTCGTGCAGGACTTCCGGTCCGACACGCTGGTGCATGGCCGCGTCGTCCGCGCGCCGTCGTATGGGGCGAAGCTCTCCGGGGTCGACACCGCGAGCGTGGAGCGCATGCCCGGCGTCCTGAAGGTGGTGCGCGACGGGGACTTCCTGGGCGTCATCGCGAGCCGCGAGTGGCAGGCCATCAAGGCCGCGGCCACCCTGGCCCGGTCCGCCCGCTGGAGTGAACAGGCCGCCCTGCCCGTGGACCCGCACGCGTGGCTGCTGGAGCAGAAGGCCCGAGATTTCGTCATCGAGGACACACCGCGCCCGACGGACGAAGCCCCGGCTCGCACGCTGGAGGCGCAGTACCGCCGGCCGTACCAGATGCACGCCGCCATCGGCCCGTCCTGCGCGGTGGCGGAGTGGGACGGCACCGTCCTCACGGTGCACACCCACAGCCAGAGCGTGTTCGACACCACCGAGGCCATCGCGAGGATGCTCGGCCTGCCGGACGAGCAGGTGCGGGGCCGGCACCTGGCGGGCTCGGGTTGCTACGGGCACAACGGCGCGGATGACGCCGCGGCCGATGCCGCGCTGCTGGCCCGCGCCCTGCCCGGCCGGGCCGTGCGCGTGCAGTGGTCTCGCGAGGACGAGCACACCTGGGAGCCCTACGGCCCGGCCATGGTGACGAAGGTCCGCGCCGCGGTGGATGCGCGAGGCGACGTGCTCGACTGGGACTACGAGCTCTGGTCCACGCCCCATGGCACCCGGCCTGGTGGCCATCCCGGCAACCTGCTGGCGGGCCGCTCCCTGGCGACGCCCTTCCGCATGCCCGTGCCGGGCAACGGCGGGCCGCCGAGCTACTCCGCGGACCGGAACGCCATTCCGCTCTACACCTTCCCCGGCCGGAAGGTGACCACCCACTTCGTCACGGCGATGCCGCTGCGGGTCTCCTCGCACCGCGCCCTCGGCGCGTACGCCAACGTCTTCAGCATCGAATCCTTCATGGATGAGCTGGCGCACGCGGCGGGTATCGACCCGGTGGCCTTCCGCCTCCGCCAGCTGCGCGATGAGCGCGCGAAGGCCGTCATCCAGAAGGCCGCGGAGCGCTTCGGCTGGTCGAAGGCACCACGCCCACCTGGGCATGGACGGGGCATCGGCTTCGCGCGGTACAAGAATGTCGCCAGCTACTGCGCCATCTGCCTGGAGGTCTCCGTGGACCCGAAGACGCACGCCATCCGCGTGCTGCGGGCCGTGCTGGCCGCGGACGCGGGCGAGGTGGTCAACCCGGATGGGCTCGCCAACCAGTTGGAGGGCGGGCTCATCCAGTCCCTGAGCTGGAGCTTGAAGGAGGCCGTGCGCTACGACGCGCGCCGCATCCTGTCGCGCGACTGGAGCACGTATCCCATCCTCACCTTCTCCGAGGTGCCGTCCGTGGACATCGCCCTCATCGACCGGCCCGGTGAGCCCTTCCTCGGCGCGGGCGAGGCCTCGCAGGGCCCCACGGCCGCGGCCCTCGCCAATGCCCTCTTCGATGCGACGGGCGTGAGGCTGCGCGATTTGCCGCTGACGCCCGAGCGGCTGGCCGCCGCGAGGAAGCAGGGCTAGGGACTCGGACAGGCCGCCCCGGAGTCAATCCACGCCCGGATGAGCGCGCCGAACTCCTGCTGCGTACCGGGCACCGGCTCCAGGCCCGGGCCGGGATTCCAACCCCAGCCCACCAGCACGTCCTCGGCCATGTGGTGGTGGAGGGCCTCCAGGGACTTGCCGCCGTTGCGCTTCGGGTCCTTGAGCTGCTCGCAGATGTAACCCAGTGACTTGCCCACCCACGCCATCTCCACGGGGGCCAGGGCCCACTTCGGATTGCCCGGGACACCACGCAGCGTCGCGCCGACAAGGGGCGTGTTCTTCTCCTGATGGCAGGACGCGCAGGGCAGGCCCGGGGTGCCATGTCCGTCCGGGCCTCCCGCCACCCGGGGAACGTGCAGCCGCTGCTGCAGCCCCTGCCGGGGCACGCCGTCCTCGGGGTGGCAATTGACGCAGCGAGGATGCGCAATCACCCGGCCGGCCTCCTTGAAGAGCGCCACGGAGCGGGCCGCCGGGTCGGTGATGCTGGAGAAGGCGGCCACGGCCTGGAGCCCCGTGCTCGCGCCGCTCCCCGCATCCGAAGCAGGAGCTTCCGCCGTCGGGGCGCGCGAGGAGGACTTGCAGCCGGCCACCGTCACGGCGGCGCTCACGAGGACAGCGAAGGGAAGTCGACTCATTCAGCGTCCCAGGTCCAGCAGGATGGCCTCTGCCGCGCGACGGCCGGAGCCCAGCGCGCCATCAATGGAGGCATTGTCCCGATGGTCCCCACAGACGAACAGGCCCGGGGAGATGCGCACCGTGCGGCGCGGCGGCTCCAGCGCGGGAGGCGGCTGCGCGGGCAGCGCCTGGGGCAGGACATACGTGCGCAGGTGCCGCCACGCGGAGACGGCCTTGCCAAACCAACCCGTCAACTCCTCACGCACGCGGGCCTGCAGCGCCTCGGCCTCCAGCGGCTCACCGAGCACGGACACGGACACCAGCGCCTGGCCCTTGGGTGCGTAGGCCGGTGACACCTCGCTCATCACCGCCACGTTGTTCACCAGGCCCCGCCCCTCCCCGTTGAGCACCAGCCAGGGCCCTTCCACTGGCGGCTCCGGCGCGGCGAAGTACAGACACGTCACCCGGTTCATCTTGTGCGCGGACAGGCCGGGCAGCAGGCCCTCCGCGCACTTCGGGTCCGAGGCCACCACCACCGCCTTCGCGCCAATCGTCTCCCCGTCCTCCAGCCGCACGCGGTGACCCCACACCTCCGCCACCGGTGCGTTCATCCGCAGCACGCCCGCCGGGAGCTTCGCGGCGAGCTGCTCGGGGATGGCGCCCATGCCGTGCTCCGGCACCACCGTGTCCCCGGTGGAGAACATGCGGAAGACGAACTCCAGGAAGCGGCTCGACGTGGCCAGCCCGCGCTCCAGGAAGATGCCCGCGAAGAAGGGCCGCAGGAAGCCCTCCACCATGGCGTCCGTGAAGCCCAGCTCCTCCAGGTAGCGCTGCGAGGTGCGCTCGGGCCGGAGCCACAGGTCCTCCAGTTCGCCGGACACCGTCGCCTGCCGCAGCTCCAGCACACGCAGTTTGTCCCCAAACGTGCCGGGCCCATCGAAGAGGTGGGACAGCGCCGCCCCCGGCCGCCTCAGCGGGTCCGCCACCGTGTGCAGCCGGCCGCCACGCCACACCTTTGCACCTGGAATGAACTGGCGCAGGCCCAGCGTCGCGAGGTCCAGCGCCCGCCGGCCCTCTGGGTATGCCGTGAGGTACACCTGGAAGCCCCGGTCCAGCAGGAAGCCCTCATGGGCATCCGTGCGGACCCGTCCTCCGGGTGCGTCCCCGCGCTCCAGCAGCAGTACCTTGAGCCGGGCGGCGACGAGCGTCCGGCTGCATGCCAGCCCCGCGAGCCCTGCTCCCACCACGATGACGTCCGGGTTCGACACGCGCGCGCCCTCCCACATCCACGCCACAAACCCGCCACCCTCGCTTGATAAGCCCGTCGGGCACAAGGGAGACTGCTCGGCGGTTGGGGGCAACGGACACTTGTTGCTGAACCATGTCAGGCTGCTCGTTAGCCTGGACACCCGGTGCCGGCTTTCCCGGCACCTTCACTTGGAGAGAGAGCAGGAACCCCATGTTGATCGTGATGCGACCCGACGCGACGGCCCAGGACATCGAGCGTGTGAACGACGAGATCCGCCGTCGTGGCTGGCAACCGCATGCGATTCCAGGGGGAACCCGCACGGCCATCGGCATCACCGGCAACCCCGGCGCCGTCGAGCCCGAGCCCTTCCGCGTCCTCCCCGGCGTCGCTGATGCCGTCGCCATCTCCCAGCCCTTCAAGCTCGTCAGCCGCGAGGTGAAGCCGGACAACACGCAGCTGAACGTCGGAGGCCTCACCATCGGCGGCTCGGCGTTCCATGTCATCGCCGGCCCCTGCTCGGTGGAGTCGCGCGAGCAGATTCTGTCCACTGCCCACGCGGTGAAGAAGGCGGGCGCCACCATGCTGCGCGGCGGCGCGTTCAAGCCCCGCACCAGCCCCTACGAGTTCCAGGGCCTCAAGGGTGACGGCCTCGCGCTGCTCGCCGAGGCGCGCAAGGAGACGGGGCTGCTCGTCACCACCGAGGTGAAGGACGTCGCCACCCTGGATGCGGTGGCCGAGCACACCGACATCCTCCAGATTGGCGCGCGCAACATGCAGAACTTCAGCCTCCTGGAGGCGGTGGGCGAGCGCCGCAAGCCGGTGCTGCTCAAGCGCGGCATGAGCGCCACCATCAAGGAGCTGCTGATGGCGGCCGAGTACATCGTCGCCCGCGGCAACACCCAGGTCATCCTCTGCGAGCGCGGCATCCGCACCTTCGAGACGATGACGCGCAACACGCTGGACCTCAACGCGGTGCCCATGCTCAAGGCGCTCTCGCACCTGCCCGTCTTCGTGGACCCCTCGCACGGCATCGGCGTGCGCAAGGCGGTGCCGGCGATGATGCGCGCGGCGACGGCGGTGGGAGCCGACGGCATCATCGTCGAGGTGCACCCCGACCCGCCGCGCGCCAAGTCGGACGGCGCCCAGTCGCTGGACTTCTCCGAGTTCGAGAAGTCCATGAACGAGGTCCGCGCCATCGCCCAGGCGATGGGCCGTGAAGTCGTAAGACTGGGGTAGGCCATGACGCTCAAAGAAGCGCTGGGCAAGGTGGTCGGCCGGCGCGACCTCACCCGCGAGGAGATGGCCCGAGTCATGGGCCTGATGCTCGCGGGAGAGGCGTCGCCTGCCCAGGTGGGCGCGCTCGCGACGGCGCTCAAGATGAAGGGCGAGACGGAGGACGAAATCCTCGGCGCGGCGGAGGCCATGCGGGCCTGCGCGGCGAAGCTGTCTCCCCTGGCGGAGGTGGTGCTCGACACCTGCGGCACCGGGGGTGACGGGGCGCACACCTTCAACATCTCCACCGCGGTGGCCTTCGTGGCCGCCGGGGCGGGGGTGACGGTGGCCAAGCATGGCAACCGCGCCGTCTCCAGCCGCTGCGGCAGCGCGGACGTGCTGGCCGCGCTGGGCGTGCAGATGGAGCGCCCTCACGAGCGCGTGGCGCGGGACATCGACGAGCACGGGGTGGGCTTCCTCTTCGCGCCCTCGCACCACAGTGCGCTCAAGCACGTGGCGCAGGCGCGCAGGGATTTGGGCTTCCACAGCGTCTTCAACCTGCTGGGCCCGCTGACGAACCGGCCGGGGCGCGCTACCAGCTGCTGGGCACCTTCGCGGGGCACCGGCTGGAGCAGACGGCGCGCGTGCTGGGGCGCCTGGGCAGCCGCCGCGCGTGGGTGGTGCACGGCGACGACGGGCTGGATGAAGTCTCCCCCTGTTCCCCCACGCAGGTGGCGGAGCTGCGCGAGGACGGCACGGTGCGGACCTTCACGGTGACGCCCGGCGACGCGGGGCTGGAGGTGGTCTCCCGCGAGGCCATCGCCGGCGGCGACGCGGAGGAGAACGCGAAGCGGCTGCGCGCGCTGCTGGACGGCGAGCGCTCCGGGCTGCGCACGGCGGTGCTGCTCAACGCGGCGGCGGCGCTGGTGGTGGTGGGCCAGGCGAACGACTTGCGCGAGGGCGTGAAGAAGGCGGAGCACGCCATCGACTCGGGCTCCGCGTCGCGCAAGCTGGCCGCGCTCATCCACGGGGCCGTGTCGTGAGCGGCGCACAGCGGGAAGGTGCGGCGTCCTCCGGGACGCTGGACCTCATCATGGCGCGCAAGCGCCGGGAGCTGGCCGTGCGTCCGCCACTGACGCCCGCCCGAATCCGGCGCCGCGCGACTTCGCCGGGGCCCTGGTGGCGAAGGCGCCGGGGCGGCCGGTGAG
>JBKGHK010000285.1:0-12191 GCA_046520375.1 Pyxidicoccus sp. 3LFB2 | reverse complement strand
GTCCGGCCCGAGCGGATGCCCGAGCTGGACCCGCAGCGGCGCGCTGGCTACTCGGAGCCGCAGGCGCCCGAGGACCTGCCGCCGGTGCCGCCCGGGGGCACCGGCGTCCTCACCCTGAACACGGCCAATGGCGCGGACGAGTACTACGGGACGGACGAGAACCGTGAGGCCCAGGCCGACCTGATTCAGGAGACGGGCGCCTCCATCGTGGCCCTGCAGGAGGTGGACGTGGGGCTGGAGCGCTCCGGCGGCGTCAACACCGCGCTCGAGCTCGTTCGCAAGCTGAACCCGGCCTTCGATGCCTTCACCACCGGCGAGCTGACCCCGGTGCCCATCGGCGCGGACGCGCCCCCCACCGCCATCCGCGAGGGGGCGGACGGCACGACGCTGTACCAGACGCCCGAGGGCACGCTGGTGACGGGCGAGTCCTTCTCCGGCGATGACCGCGGAGGCCTGGGCACCCGCAGCGAGGAGGCCACCTACGGCAACGCCGTCTACGTGGCCCCGCCCAACCGCGTCGTCGACGCGTACACCGTGGTGCTCCCGAACAGCGGAGGCGCTGACCCCGCGAGCGGGCCTCCGGACCTGGCCGCGCTGGGCTCCGGGCCGGTCACCGATGCCGAGCGTGAGGCCCTCAAGGCGTACAACGAGGGGATTCGCGACGGTGGCGGCGAGGAGCCCCGCACGGCGCTGGTGACGCGCGTCGTCGGCCCGGACGGCAAGGAGCAGAGCATCATCAACGTCCACCTGGCCGCGGGGGAGGAGAACCAGGCGCTGCGCGACGCGCAGCTGGCCTACCTCGCGCAGGTCGTCGAGGCGGAGAGCAAGGGCCCTCCGGCCCGCGAGGTGGTGGTGATGGGCGACTTCAACGACACCACGGAGCACGTGGGCGAGTACCTGGGGACGGGCGAGGGGGGCGCCGGATTGAATCGCACCGTCGGAGGCCACAACGCGGGCATCGAGAACTACGACCAGATCTGGACCTCGTCGGGCCTGGACACGAGCCACAGCGCGCAGGTGGACACCGGCGGCAGCTGGGCGGGCGGCCTGTTCGATGTCTTCAAGGGCGTGTCGGACCACCCCAACGCCGGCTACACCGTCATCGAGTGAAGCGGGCGGCTACCGCGGCGTCGCGCTCTTGCCCTCGCGGCGCCGCAGCCAGTTCTTGAGGAAGGCCTTCACCTCGGGGTGCTGGGACTGACGGAACTGCTCGGGCGGGCCGTACTCGACGATGAGCCCTTCGTGCATGATGGCGAGGGCGTCGGCCATGCCGAAGGCGGACGCCACGTCCGGCGTAATCACGAGCGACGTGGCGCCGAGCTGCTGCTTGCCGGTGAAGATGATTTCGTTCACCGCGGCGGTGGTGAGCGGGTCCAGACCGGCGGTGGGGTCGTCGTAGAGGAGGATTTTCGGCTGGAGGATGGTGGCGCGCGCGAAGCCCACGCGCTTCTGCATGCCGCCGGACAGCTCGCCCGGGAAGCGCGTGGTGGCGTGTGACAGGCCCACCTTGGCCAGCGTCTTGTCCACCGTCTCCTTGATTTCCGCCTCCGACATGGAGGTGCGCTCGCGCAGCGGGAAGGCGACGTTGTCGTAGACGTTGAGCGAGTCGAAGAGGGCGTTGGCCTGGAAGAGGATGCCCTGGTGACGCCGCATCTGGTTGAGCGCGGCTTCATTCATCTTCGCGACGTCCTGGCCCTCCACCAGCACCGTGCCCCGGTCCGGCTGGAGCAGGCCCATGATGTGCTTCATCAGCACCGTCTTGCCGGAGCCGGACACACCCATCAGCACGCAGGTGGTGCCCTCGGGCACCTCGAGGCTCACGCCCCGCAGCGCCTCCGTGGCGCCGAAGGACTTGTGGAGGTCCTTCACTTCGATGGCCAGCTTGCGCGCCGGCTTGCCGCTCGTGTCGCTCATCTCCCCGACACCATATGCGCGCTCGCCCCGCGGTGCCCCAGAAGACGTGCGCCCCTCAAGCCCCCCCAGCATGTCCGGCCGCCTGTACTCAGGTACATGGGGAACAGGCCCTGCGTTCGTCAACGAAATGACACCTGTCTTGTATGGGCAGAAAGGATTTCACACACCGGCTGAAGGTGGGCCCGTCTCCCTGCCCGGGCGTAGCTTTTGCCGCGCTCGAAAGGTTGGGATGATTTGTGAGTCCCCGAGCGTGTGGAGCCGCTGAGATGGAGCATTCGCAATGTGCCGAGGTGCTGGGCATCCGGCGCGGGCAGCACGCCTGCCTTCTCTATGACGGGAAGGAGGACCCACTCGCGGCGGTGGCGCCATTCATCGCCGCCGGGCTGGCGGAGGGCGAGCGCTGTCTCTACGTGGTGGGCGAGCACGACGCCGCGCGCATCCGGCGCGACCTGGAGGCCGCGGGCATCGACCTCGCACGGCAGCTCGGGCAGGGAGCCCTGGTGCTGGTGGACCGTTGGGAGGTGGCCTTCCCAGCGGGCGAGTTCGACCCCGCCGCGATGGTGGGCTTCGTGCGCCAGGCCATTGCGCAAAGCCTGGCAGATGGCTTCACCGGGCTGCGCGTCGTCGCGGAGATGACGTGGGCGCTGCAGATGGAGGTGGGCTCGAACAGGCTCATCCACTACGAGGCGCTCGGCAATCACCTGTATCCGGGGGAGCCGCTGGTGGCGGTCTGTCTCTATGACCGCTCGCGCTTCCCGGCGGCGGTGTGCCGTGACGCCCTGCGCGTGCACCCGTGGGTGTCGGTGGGCGGGGCGGCGTACGACAACCTCTACTACGAGCCCCCGGAGGCGGTGGTGGACGGTGTCGCCGCCGAGCACCGCGTGGAGTGGATGTTGGCGCAGCTGGAGCGCATGCGTCAGGCGGAGGCGCAGCGGCTGGAGCTGCTGTCCGCACGGGTGGCACGGGCCGAGGCCGAGGCGGAGGCCCGAGCGAGAGATGGCCTGCTGTCCGTGCTGGCGCACGAGCTGCGCACGCCGCTGACGAGCATGCTCGTGTACACGCAGGCGGCGCTGCGCGGCATGGCGACTGCGCCCGTGGTGGACATGGCCGCGCTCCAGCGGCGCCTGGAGGTGGTGGTCCGGCAGGCGACGCGGCAGTCGCGGCTCATCGAGCAGGTGCTCGCCGCGGCCCGGGCGGCCACGGGCCAGCTGTCCGTGGAGCCCGAGCCGTGTGATCTGGCCGCCATGGTGAGGGAAGTGGCGGAGATGACGCAGGCGGTGGCGCCGGAGCACACCGTGGTGGTGGAGGCTCCCGACACGGCCGAGGTGCGGGTGGATTCGCTGCGCATGGAGCAGGTGCTGGTGAACCTGCTCGACAACGCGCGCAAGTACAGCCCGCCGGGGACGCGCATCGAGGTGGGCGTGGTGCGGGAGCCGGACGCCGTGGCCATCGTCGTGAGGGATTATGGCGCGGGCATTCCCGCCGAGGACCATGAGCGCATCTTCGAGCGCTTCCGCCGGCTGAAGACCGACCAGAACGGGCTGGGGCTGGGGCTGCACATCAGCCGCGAAATCGTCCGGAGGCACGGCGGCGACCTGCAGGTGGAGCTGCCTCCCGACGGCGGGACGCGCTTCGTCGTCCGGCTGCCCCAGGAGTCGCGCCGGGCGGTGGCCCAGGGGTAGGAGAGCGAAGCTCCGGGTCTTATGTGGAGGCGGACCCGTTGAGGCGATATGAAGCGCGTTAGGCCCGGTATTCCGGAATCGGAGAGGCATAACGCGTGGCGACAGTGTCCCTGGAAGGTGTGCGGAAGGTGTACCGGGGCGGCGTGGCCGCGGTGAAGGGCGTGACGCTGGACATCGCGGATGGCGAGTTCGTATCGCTGGTGGGCCCGTCCGGCTGCGGCAAGTCCACGACGCTCAACCTCATCGCCGGGCTGGAGGAGCTGTCGGGCGGCACGCTGCGCATCGACGGCGCGGTGGTGAATGGGATGTCACCGCGTGAGCGCGACATCGCCATGGTGTTCCAGAGCTACGCGCTCTACCCGCACATGAGCGTGGCGAGGAACCTGGCGTTTCCGCTGGAGGTCTCCGGGCTGGGGCGCGCGGACATCGACGCGCGGGTGCGCGAGGTGGCCGCGGTGCTGGGGCTGGAGGCGCTGCTGGAGCGGAGGCCGAAGGAGCTGTCGGGTGGGCAGCGGCAGCGCGTGGCGCTGGGGCGCGCGCTGGTGCGCCGGCCGAAGGTGTTCCTGTTCGACGAGCCGCTGTCGAACCTGGACGCGGCGCTGCGCTCGCAGATGCGGGGTGAAATCAAGAAGCTGCACGAGCAGCTCAAGGCGACGTTCATCTACGTCACGCACGACCAGGCCGAGGCGATGACGCTGTCGGACCGGGTGGTGGTGATGAGCCAGGGCGAGGTGCAGCAGGTGGCTCCGCCGCGCGAGCTGTATGATGCGCCCTCGAATCTCTTCGTGGCGGGCTTCTTCGGCTCGCCGCGCATCAACCTGGTGAAGCCGAAGACGCTGGGCCGGCCCGAGGAGAACGTGGTGCTGGGGCTGCGTCCCGAGCACCTGGAGGTGGGGCAGGGCGCGGTGCCTCCGGGGGCGCTGGAGGGCCGCGTGTACCTGGTGGAGCTGATGGGCGCGGAGAGCTGGGTGACGGTGGAGGTGGCCGGCGAGCGCATGGTGGCGCGCGCGGCCGGGGACTTCCATGCGCCCACCGGCAGTCCCGTGTGGCTGCGGTACGAGGTGGCACGGCTGCGGCGGTTCGACGCGGGGTCGGGCCGGGCGGTGTGAGCGGGCTCGTTGCCCTGTCACCTCATTCCGCTGAGGCCTTCGCGAGGTCCCCGTCCAGGAGCAGTCGTTTTACGTCTCGAAGGTGCTGCATTCCCGCCTCGCGGCCGAGGTGCTCCAGGGTGGCCACTTCCCTGAGGTCATCCAGCGCGATTTCGTGGGGAAGCTTCTCGTCGATGCGCAGGTAATGCTCCGGGTCCATCAGGAGGCGAGCCTGCGCATGGGCGGCGTCTGCCTGTGCCGCGAGGACGACCTCGATGACATCAGGTGCCCAGCGCAGCTTGCCGCGTTGCTGGACGTCTTGGAGGCGGAAGTGCCGCTGCCACCTTCCGGTGCCTATCGAGAGGAGCCTCATGGAGGGGAAGTCCGCTCCCAGGTAGCGCCGTGCCTCGATGAGCCCCACCATGGAAGGATTGTTCGCCCACAGCCCACCATCCAGGTAGGTGCCGAGCCCTTCAATCTGGACGGGCGGCAGATACGTGGGCGCGGCTGCGCTCGCCAGCGCCACCTCCCACATCTTCTTCCCGCCCTCATGGAGGTCCGGATGGTGGTCCTTCTTCCATACCCGGATTCGACCCGTCAGGGCTTCGAGGGTGGGGATGGCGATGGGGACACAGGAGTCGTTCAGCGTCTTCTCCTGGAAGGTGCTCTTGAGCCAGCGGATGAGTTGGGTGTTGTCGTGGGCGGGCCTGAACCAACGGAAGAACCGGCTGCGACCCTGTCCGAAGATGAGGGGGCCGGCTTCCTTGTACGCCTCCAGTGCTTCCTTCGCGGACATGCCGGAAGCCAGCGCGAGGGCGAGGATGGCTCCCGTCGACGTGCCTGTGAGCAGGCCCAGGTGCTTCACCAGCCGGACCTGGAGGCGCTCTTCGACATGGGCGAGGAAGGCCGCGGTGAGGATGCCTCGGATTCCACCGCCGTCGAGCGCCAGGATGCGCAGGGGCTTAACGTCCATTGAAGGCCGCCCTCCACTTTGAACGCGCTCGCTCCCGGTCCGTCTCATTGAGCGCGCGTTCCGCGTGCGAACGCGCTTCCGCCAGCTTGCCAAGGAACTCCCTGAACGCCTCCGCGTCCCACTCGTCTTGCGACAGGAGATTGCCCTCTCCGGCGATGCGCGACAGCGAGCCGTGCGCGTTCGGATACCTCCCACTGATTTCCCCGGCCAGCGTGACGAAGTTGGTGGCCAGGTCACCCGCGTAGAGCTTGTTGGGGAGGCTGTAGAGGAGCGACTCCAGATAATACGAGGGGGCTACCTTCCTCGTGCCGAAGTGGCTCGCCTTCCACTTCTTGAAGAGCCGGACGGCCTGCTTGTAGTGGCCGTGCGTGGCATCGCTCTTTTCTCGCCCGCGTTCCTGATGACCGTGGGGCCAGTTCTTCTTCTGTCGGCCCGTCCTGAACGAGTAGATGGCGATGGGGTCTTTTGCCGGGTCACTTCCCAAGGCGATGGCCGGGACGATATCGACGCGCACGCCGGGCGTATTCAGCCGGATGCACTTGTCCTCCCGCTTCCACGGGCCCAGGGGAGCGAGCTTCGCTTCGACCTCCTTGAAGAGCGCGCTCCATCGTTCACCGCTGAGCGGGGCAGAGCCCTGGGGGCTCACGCTCCGTCGCACCGCGACGACGTCGACATCGTTCATGTCCAGCAGCGCAGTGTCGTTGCTGTACGAGCCCTGGAGGAACGTTGCGTAGTCCTTGTCCCCCAGTTGCTCGCGGACCCTGCGGTGGTGGGCAATGGCCTGGGCAAGCACTGCATCCGTGGGAGGGCGGGCGTAGGTCAGGACGAACTCGTTATCGAGCGCGCGGTTCATGGGGTGACTCCTTTCAAGGGGGTTTGTGCATTGGGTTCATGGGTTCTTTGAGGAAGGCGTTCGGAATCCGTCGCGACGAGGAGCGCGCGAAGCCCTGGCAGTGCCCTGCGCTCCGAGAAGTGGAGGCCCGCCTGTTCGAACAGCTTCCGAAACTGTGCCTCGGTGCGCTCACGGCCGCCGGTGGTCACCAGCATGTGCAGATCGAGCAGACCGCCGCCCACTCCTTCGAGGACCAGCTCGACGACGAGGACCCGACCTCCCGGGCGCAGTGCCTCGCGGGTGCGGTGGAGGATGCGCAGGGCGTCTCCGTCGTCCCAGTCATGCAGCACCCGCGCGAGGATGACCGCATCGACCCGGGCCTGCCACGGTGCGAAGAGGTCCCCCGGGAGCACCGTGAGCCGGCCCTGGAGGTCCGCTGGCACCTCCACGCTCCGCGCCACCTCCGGCCGCTCCAGCAGCACGCCCTGGAGGCGGGGCCTGCGCCGCAGCAGCTCACACAGCAGCGTCCCCGAGCCTCCCCCCGCGTCGAGCACCACGCCCTCGGTGAGTCCGGGCAGGTGGTCGGCGAGGTCCGTGTAGTCGTGCCGTGCGTACGTCGCCATCGCGCGGTGGTAGCTCGCGACGCGCTCCGGAGCCTCCGCCAGCGCCTCGAAGAAGCGGGGGACGTCCCAGCCCGGGTCCTGGCGCAGCGCCACGGGGAGCGTCTCCCAGGCACGGTAGCAGTCCCGCCCCCAGTGGAGCGCGGCGTCGCGCAGGCTCAGCGGGTGCTCGGAGTGGAGCAGGGCGCCGCGCCGGGTTGCCCGCCACGTGTCCCCCTCGCGCGTGATGAGCCCCAGTTCTCCCAGCGCTCGCAGCAGCCGGGCGCAGCGGTCCGGTGGCAGCGCACACTGCTCGGCCACGCGAGCCACCGTGCCGGGAAGCGCGTCCACGATGCGCAGCTCCGCCGCCGTGCACAGCGCCTGCGTCCGCCAGAAGCCCACCATGTCGCCGGACAGGTGCTCCAGCTCCGTGCGCGTGGGAGGCCGCAGCTCGCACACCGTTTCCCCTTGCTCGTCGATGACGGCCAGGGAGCCGTCCTCTCGCTCCACGCGTGACTGCCCGTTGTAGAAGGGCTCCACCGCCGCGAAGCGGTGCGCGTACAGGGGCGCACCGTCCCCATCCACGTGGTGCCAGCCGCTCGCGTCCTTCGCTCGCGCGTAGCCCTTGTGGAACACGTCCAGGTCCAGGAACCGCCGCGCGTTCAGCGGATGCCCGTTCCGGTCGATGTGCAGGTGGAGGCCCGAGCCCTCCTGCACCACCGCGCTGCCCTCACGGTAGTCTCCGGCGTACGCGTACCGTTCGCCGTACACCGCACGTCCTTCCCGGTTGATGTGGAAGTAGCGCCCGTCCCTTCCGCGCACCGTGCAGCGTCCATCCTGGAAATTGCCGCACCACGCGTGCCGCTCGCCCGTCAGCTCCGTGCCGTCCGGGCGCAGGTGGAACGCTCCTTCCTCCAACTCCACTGCGGCGAGTCCCTCGTAGAAGCCGAAGGTCCGCCGGAAGCGGCGCGCGTAGGCGGCGCGGCCCGCCAGGTCGATGTGGAACGCTCCGGAGTTGTCCCTCGCGGCCGCCAGTCCGGGCGCGTGGAAGGACAGCACCTCGGTGAAGCGCGCGGGGTACAGGGAGGCCCCGTCTCTCAGGTGGTGCGTCCGGTCCGGCGCCACCCGCGTCCCCGTCCAGTCGCTCATCGTGAGGGCTCCACGGGCTGGCGCATGTTGCAGCCCCTGCACAGCGGGTGCTCCTGGTACGTCTCCGTCAGCAGCCGGTACTTCTCGCCGTTCCACACCTCCTGGATGCCCAGGTGATTGAGGTCGCCCAGTTCGCCCAGCGTCCGGCGCTCCTTGTCCGGCGCGCAGCACGGGTCGAAGCGCCCGAGCGCGCTCACCCACGCCTCCTTGCCGAGGAACGGGCACCGTGCCCCGGGCGCCAGGTCCGCCACGGCCTGCTCCCCGAGCACGTGAAGGTTCTCCAGCAGAACCCTGCGGCCGTCTGGCAGCGGGTGTGACTCCGCCGCCGCGCGGGCCTCATGGACGGCCGCGTTCCAGCGGGCGATGGACTCGGGGCTCCGGCGCATCGACAGGGGTTGAATCTGCTCGAAGTGGGCCCACAGGTGGTGGCCCTTCACCCGGTCCACGCCGAGGCTCGCGGCCAGTCGGACGATGTCCGCGAGCTCGGCCACGTTCGACTCCAGGAACGTGAGCTGGAGCGTGACGCGGCAGCGATGGCCCCCCGCCCGGGCATGGGCATCGCGCTCGGCGATGAAGGTGCGGACATTCTGCAGCACCCGCTCCCACCGCGTGCCGAGCATCACCGCCTCCTGCGTCTGCTTCGTCGCGCCGTTCCACGAAATCTTCACGTCGGAGCTGATGGGCACCAGCCGACGGGCCCACTCGCGAGCCCCGCGTCGCGGGAAGGTGCCGTTGGTGGTGAGGTTCATCAGCACGCCGTGCTCCATGCACAGGTCGATGATGTCGTCGAAGTGCGCGTAGAGCAGCGGCTCGCCCATGGTGGAGGGGATGATTTCGCGCAGCGGCGTGTCCCGGCTGTCCTCCATCACCCGGCGAAGCAGCGAGATGGGCATCCGGCGCTTCGGCCGTCCGGCGGCCTCGCGCTCCCGCTGCGTGGGGCTGTAGGGCGAGTGGTCCTCGCACATGATGCACTTGAGGTTGCAGTCGTCCGGGTTGGTGTCGAAGGTGATGCGCCAGGGCCCGGGCCGCGTGGGCTGTCGCGCCTCGCGCTTGTGCCGGATGACGCGCGCATAGAGTGCCTCCACCTCCTGCACGTGCTCCGTCATGCCGGGGACGTCGCCGCTCTCCGATTGGAGGTAGCCCCGGGCCCCGAGCCGTATGCCGAGCCCGGGCTCGTCCACCAGTCGCTGCATGGCGCGTGCGAGTGACGTGGGCTCGCGGTGCGTGAAGAGCAGTCCGTTCACTCCGTCCTGGACGTACTCGCTCATGCCGCCCGCATCGGCGGTGATGACGGGGACGCGGGCCTGGAGCGCCTCGTGGATGACGAGCGGCGAGTTCTCCACCCACACCGAGGGAACCACGATGGCATCCACGTGGTTGAACACGTCACGGACGATGTCCGCGTTGCGGTACTCGGGGAGCCACTCGACGCGGGTGGACACGTCTCCTGGGAGGGCCCGGGCCAGGGCCTTGAGGGCTTCTGTATCGGCGCCGCGCGGGCGGCCCCAGATGCGCAGCTTCGCGCGCCCCTTTACCTGGCCGAAGGCCTGGAGCAGGTGGTGGATGCCCTTGGCGGGGATGTGCGTGCCGATGTAGCCAAAGACGGGCTCGGACTCGGGCTGCCGCAGCCGGCCGCGCAGGCGCGCGAGGTCGAAGCCATAGTCCAGGTACACCAGCTTCGAGGCCGGCAGGCCGAAGTCATCGCGGAAGCGCTCCAGCAGGTAGCGCGAGGGGGCGATGAACACGTCCACCCGGTCGGCCATCCGCCGCACGTGCTCCATGCGGCGGTGCACCCAGCCCTGCCAGTGGTCGAGGTCTTCTTGTCGCTCCTCGGGGGCGCCGGAGAAGTAGCGGGCGTAGCAGCGCTCGGCGCACTTGCGGTCTTCCTGCCCCGCGCAGGCGGCCCAGAGGTTGTTCGGGTCCTCCGGGTGCATCTGCATGAACTGGCCGCGCGGGCACATCAGCCAGTAGTCGTGGAGGGTGAAGACGATGGGCAGCTGGTGGGACGAGGCTACGTCGACGAGCGAGGTGGACAGGTGGTTCAGGTGCCCGATGTGGACGACATGGGGTTGGAAGTCCTCGATGACTTCCGCGAAGCGCTGGTCCACGCCTTCGTGGCGGTAGCGGTCCCGGCTGTTGGGAAGGTTGACGAGGTGGAGCTGGATGCGAGGGTCGTCCGGGTCCGACTCGCGCTTCAGCGCGTAGTCCGGAGTGAAGGGGTCCTCCTGCCGGGTGAAGACCTGGACCTGGTGACGGCCGGAGAGGGCCTGGGACAGGGCTTGGGTGTAGACCTCGGACCCGGCGTTGAAGCGCATCGGGTAGCCGTGGATGACTTGAAGGATTCGCATGGAGGGGCCCCTCCGTGCCGCGAAGGCTCGCGGCGCGCTCGGAAGTGGTGGATGCGGGGCGCTGCGGCCACGGAGCACCGCGAGACCGCACCGCCCGCATCCGTGCTCAACGAGACTTCTTGGATGGCGAGCGTTGACGGAGGGAAGACCGTGTCGTCTTCCAGTCAGCGGGCCGTATGGGTTGGCCTCGTGACTGCCAGAACGCGTCGTTGTTCCTGTTGAGCTGGTTTGCTCGGTTGTCGCGCGACGCCTGGGCCGAGCGGCTCTTCGTGGGCCTGGAGGGTTGGTGCTTCATGGGGCAGCTCCTGAGCGGATGCTGCCGGCGCGGGTTCGGTTTCCTGGAGCCCTACCTGGACTTCGAGAGTGCGAACGTGGTCTTCGCCGGCTTGACGGCCGAGCACCGCACTGCGCCCTGAGGGGCGTCCACCGACCGAGTGGATGCGTGCGGGTCGTAATTGCGACTTCTATTGAAAGGCTACGGAGCAATTCCTTTCCGCGCAACGCGCAGCGGGCCGACGCAAGCCCGGGATGTTCACGAGCGCCCTCTGCGCGTACATGCAGACATGCCTCCGGAACACCGCACGGGCGAGTGGAAGGAACCGTCATTCCGCACCCCCGCCGTCCGGGAGGGGCGAGCGAGCGAGTGCCGCACCTTCCGGGCGTGGTCCAGTGCGTCATTCGGTCCGCCGCGAGCCGGCTGGTACGCTTGCGCCGCGCATGTCTCGCCCGACGCCGGCCTCCACGCCGCGCCCCACCCGAGCCCCTCGTGTCCGTAGCCTCGGGGCTCCGGGCCGGCGACTGCCGCGCGTCCTCCTCACGGTGCTGGGCCTCGTGTCCTCGCCGGCCCGCGCGGAGCCGGATGTCTTCGGACTCGGCAATGGTCAGCATGGGCCCCTGCGCGTGCAGGACGCGGGCGTCGTCCTCAACCTCGCCACGGCGCTCTCCATGCCGGCCCTCGCTGGCGACGTGACGCTCATCGTGGAGGACTCGAGCGGCTTCTCCGCGGGCGAGCTCGTCCTCGTGCTCCAGGTCCAGGCCGAAGGCCCCGCTCCGGACGCGGGCACGCTTCCTCCCTTCGATGTGACGCCGACGGGCGCGGGGCGCTGGGAGTTCGCACGGCTCGCAGCCGTGACTCCTGACGAGCTGCGGCTCACTGCTCCGCTCGTCTCCGGCTACGCGGCCCCGGGCTCGCAGGTGGTGCGCGTCCCCGAGCACACCGACGTCACCGTGCTGCCCGGCGCCTCGCTCCAGGCCGCACCCTGGAATGGCAGCGTGGGAGGCGTGCTCGCGCTGCTCGCCACTGGCTCCCTCCTCAACGACGGCGCGGTGAGCGCGGACGGTGCCGGCTTCCGGGGTGGCGCCTTCGCCGTCATGGCCACGCAGCCGAACGGGTGTGCCGCGCCCAACCAGTCCTTCGCCACCGGCGGCGCACGCAAGGGCGAGGGCCTCTTCAGCGCCGCCCCGGGCGCGCCCACGCATGGCTTCGGCGCGCTCGGCAATGGCGCGGGGGGCGGCAACTGCCACGACTCGGGAGGCGGCGGTGGAGGCCATGTGGGCGCGGGCGGGCAGGGCGGACTCTCCGTCCCCAGCGACGGCTCGCGCGACG
>JBKGHK010000284.1:0-12309 GCA_046520375.1 Pyxidicoccus sp. 3LFB2 | reverse complement strand
CGCTGCGCGCGTGGCTGCGGGCCCATGCCCCGGGCTACGGGCGACACGAGGCCGCGGAGGAGCTGGCCCAGGCGGCGGTGGCCGCGACGAACCGGCGCAACCAGGCGGAGCTGCTCGAAGGCGGCCTTCACCCGGAGGAACTGACGGCGGACGAGGCCGCACTGGCGCGGGAGCCTGCGGCACAGGTGGAGGCTCCCGAGCGGACGAACTGGCAGGAGCCTCCGGTACAGGCGGAGACTCCCGAGCGGGAGCCACGGGAGGCACCTTCGGGCACGGACACGGAGCAGGGCACCGCACTCGATGGGAAGCTCCCAAAGCCCGAAGAATCCGGGCCCGAGTCCGAGGACTCGGAGCCCTGAGCCCGAGGACTCTGGCTTCCCGAGCCCTGAGCCCGATGACTCCGAGCCCGATGACTCCGAGCTTGGTGACTCCGGGCCCTGGGCCCTGGCGCGGCCCGTTGCGCCTTCCAGCCAGGGAGCACCGAGCCTCTGCACTCCCCTGACCCGCTACAGCACGCCCGTCGCCAGCAGCACGGCCAACACGAGGACGAGCACCCCTGACACCACCGCCGCCACACGCCATCCGGAGATGGGGGCCTCGCCGAGGACGACGCCGGCGTCCTGCCCGTGCACCACCACGCGGTACGGCTTGCCCTTGTACCGGTACGCGAGCACGTACGCGGGCAGCGCGAGCCGCGTGGTGTGCAGGCTGGAGAGGGCCACGGCGACATGGACGTTCCGGAAGCGTCGCCCCGGAATGACGCCCTGCTGGAGCCGCTCGCGCGACAGCCGCTCCACCGCCTCCAGCACCGTGCGCCGTGCCCCCGAGCGCGTCGCCTCGAAGCGCTCCACGTCCGCGCCCTCCGGCCCTCGGGGCGCGGCCTCCACCGAGTCCTTCCGGTAGTGGGGCGCCAGGGCCTCGCACTCCTTCACCTTCAGCCCGCGCGAGGCCGGCACCGGAATGTCGTCGAAGTCGAAGCGCGTGCGTCCCGCATGCGGCGCCCAGTCCGAGCGGTTCGCCCCTGCATCCGAGTCCGCCGTCCAGCTCACGTCCACGCCCGCGCGGAAGCTCCAGGCCGGCCACCACACCGGGCTCAGCGACTCCACCGCGGCCTCCTCGGCCAGCCCCTTCGGTCGGAAGAAGCCGCCCTTGCCCAGAAAGCCCATCAGCGCCGCGCGCGCCGCCGCCGGGTCCACGGTGAAGGGCAGCCACCCCTGCGCCTGCTCCACCGGGTCCGTCGTCGTCTCCACCCGCGTCACCGAGCCGCAGAAGTCGCACCTCGGCGCCTTCGCCTCGGCCGAGTACTCCATGGCCGCGCCGCAGTTCTCACAGCGCACCACCCGCGCCTGCTCGCGCTCCACGGCCCCGTGCAGCTTGGGCGGCGTCGTCAGCCCGCAGATGGGGCAGCGCAAATCGTCCACCTCCAGCGCGCTCGCACAGCGCCGGCAGGGGGCCACCGTCGGCACGGCCGTGCTCACCGTCCACCTCCCTGGCCCAGCAACCACGCCACCGCCACCAGCAGCAGCACCACGAGCACCGCCGCCCCTATCTTCCACGCGGACAGCGGCGCCTTGCCGTACACCTCGCCCGTCTGCCCGTTCACCAACACCCGCAGCGGTGGCGCGTCCTCCGCGTAGCGCACCGCCAGCACCCAGACGGGCAGCAGGCACACGTCCAGCGCTTCCCACTCCAGCCGAGACTCGTGCTGCAGGTCCTGGTGCGAGTCCCCCGGCATGAAGCGCCCCAGCCGCTCTCCCACCAGGTCCTCCGCCTCCTTGCGCGCCTGCGCGAGGCACTGCGCGGGAGTGAGGGAGGGCTCCTCGGCCACCCAGCCCGAGACGAGGGCCGGCGTGTACCGGGCCAGCCCGCGCAAGTCGAAGGGCTCCAGCGCCTCCAGCTCCTCGTTGCGCAGGCCGTTGGAGGCGGTGACGAGCACGTCCGCCACGTACCCGGCCAGCTCTCCGCCCAGCGAGCGCCACTCGGTGCGCGTCACCGTGCGGGTGCGCGTCACCGTCTTCCCGTTCTCCGTCGTCGTGTACGTCTCCTGCTCCTGGTAGTTCTCACCGATGGACGCGCGGAAGCGGGTGTGGGCCAGCACGCTGTAGAGGTACGCGGGGACGTAGACGCCGCGCACCTCGCCGGGCTCGGCGGAGCGGATGCCGGAGCGGGTGAAGGGGTTGCGGCGCTTGAGCCACCGCGCCACGTGCTCGCGGGCGGCGACATGGGTGAGCGCGAAGCCCAGCGCGAAGACGGGCTCGGGGATGCCGGGCGTGGGCGGACGCTCCACCACGGAGGGCGCGGCGCAGTACGGACAGCGCGTGGTGCGCAGCGCGGGCTCCACCACCAACTGGGCGCCGCACGAGGGGCACCCCAGGTGGAGCCGGGGCTCCGATATCGCGGAAGTCGTCGGCTCGTACGTCTCGGACATGCGCTCCCCCTTGAAGGCTTCGACTCGGCCCGAGTCTCCGCTGACCGCGCCTCCACTTCCAGCTTCCACACCCTGGCCCCAGGGCGCCGTCGCCTCGCGGACATGCGAGTCACCGTCCTCGCCGGGTCATCAATGACTGACGCGAGTCACCCCGCACCAGACCCTGACAACGCACCGCGTGCAATCACTGCCGTGCAAGCATTTGGTGAAAGCACCTCCCCCCTCTTGCGCAATCAGCGTGCAAGAATGTAATAGAAATATCCCGCAGCGTTACTGATGTACCGCTGCATCAAACACCCCAGGCCCGGGCCGATAGCTTCACCACCGGGGGGCCTCACCTCACCAGCACTCGACGCGCGCCGGCCATGCCCCCTCTGGGGATACGTGGGCCGGAGCCTGCCCGGGCCTCACCGGACCGCCCCCGCGGTAACGGGAGGCGTGTCCCCTCACAGTCCTCGAGTCCTTCCTGGCCGCGCCTCGCGGCACGGGAAGCGTGTCTTCCCTGTCCGGGCCCAAGGCCCGTCACGGGAGTTGTGTGCCCGATGCAAGGCATTGGGCCCGCGAGCCGTCCTGCAATGCAACACAAGGAGAACCCATGAAGAAGCTGTCTTGCCGTCCGGTGCGGTCCCGCGGGGTGCTCGGGGCCCTGCTCACGCTGCTGTCCATGCCCTGGCTGGGCACCGGCTGTAGCGAGCCGTCCACCTCCCAGCCCCCGCCCATCGGCCAGGAGGCGCAGACCGCCGAGGCCCGGTTCTCCATCAACATCGACGAGGGCTCCGGCGACCAGAAGCAGGGCCGCGTGTCCGCGCAGGCCTTCCGGGCCCAGGACGTGGTCCGCATCACCATCGACGTCTGGGAGCAGGGCCAGCAGCAGACGCCCCTCTTCCTCAACTTCGACCTCACCCGCACGCCCGAAACCACCCAGTGGTCCGGCACCCTCCCCTTCCTGCCTCGCGGGAAGGTGCTGACCTTCTTCGCGAAGGCCTACGGCACCGGCAGCGCCACGCTCCCGCTCTTCAGCGGCAGCACGGACCAGCAGCTGCTCACCGACTTCTCTGACGTCACCATCCGCCTGGTTCCGTCCAATGACGGCGCCGAGATTGCGCTGCCGCGCATCCGGCGCATCAGCATCCCCAGCGTCTTCACCGCCGGCCAGGCCGGCAACATCAGCTTCCTCGTCGAGGCGGAGACCGGCGAGCACCTCACCTACTCCATCACCGGCTCCCAGGTGGCGGGCAGCGGCGCCTTCTTCCCGGTCAGCGGAGCCATCACCCTGCTGGCCACCAGTGGGACCTTCGTCAGCCAGTACGTGCCGGCCACCGTCACCACCGAGTCCGAGTTCGTCCACACGGTGAAGGTGACCAACGAGGACGGCCACTCCGTCACCACCACCTTCAGGACGCGGGTGAAGCCGGCCGGCACCACCCCCAGCGTCGGCGACACCGACGTCCTCGTCCTCTTCAACCCCGTCATCAACGGCCTGGACGGCAGCCGCCTGGTGGGCACCGGGAACGTCACCTTCACCGCCACCGTGGCGGATGACGGCCCCGCCGAAGCGCTCACCTACGCCTGGGGTTTCTCGCCCGGGGAGACCTATACCCCGGTGCCCGCCTTCACCACCCAGACCAACCCCACCACCCTCCAGAACTACACGACGAGCGTGCGGGGCCTGCTGACGCTGGCGGTGACGGACGGCAACAACGGCACCACCACGCTGGAGTATGCGCTGACGCCGGACCAGTTCCCGGACAACCCGGCCGTGGACGGGCCGCTCACTGGCATCAACAGCATCCGCGCGGGGGAAAATCACACCTGCGCCCTCTTCAACAACGGCCTGCTGCGCTGCTGGGGGCGCAACCACATGGGCCAGCTCGGCTACGGCAACACGCTCCCCATCGGCACCACCTCGTCCAACCTGCCCTATACCGCGGGGGACGTGGCGCTGCTCAGCCCGGCGACGCGACTCGCCACGGGGAGCAATCACACCTGCGCGCTGCTCGACTCCGGCCTGGTGCGCTGCTGGGGCAACAACCAGTACGGCCAGCTCGGCTACAACAGCACCGAGAACGTGGGTGACGGTGAGCCCATCGCCAGCTTCGGCTACGTCAACCTGGGCGGCAACGCGGTGAAGCTTGCCGCCGGCAACTTCCATACCTGCGCCCTGATGGACACGCAGAAGGTGCGCTGCTGGGGCAACAACCAGTACGGCCAGCTCGGCTACGGCAACGCGCAGAACATCGGCGACAACGAACAGCCCTGGCGCGCGGGCGACGTGGACGTGGGCGCTCCCGTCCAGGACATCGTCGCGGGCGGAGACCACACCTGCGCGCTCCTGACGGACGGCAACGTTCGCTGCTGGGGCCTTGGCGGCTCGGGCCAGCTTGGGTACGGCACCACCACCAACGTCAACGACCCCTCCACCCGGGCGAACGTGAATGTGGGCGGCCCCGTGCGGCAGCTCTCCGCGGGCGGGAACCACACGTGCGCCCTGCTCGAAACGGGCCGGGTCCGATGCTGGGGCCTGCACACCAGCGGCCAGCTCGGCTATAGCCACGGCGGCGCCGTCTACCTCCCCGCCAACGCGGGCGACGTGAATCTGGGCACGCCCACCACCCGGGCGCTCCAGGTGGTCGCGGGCAGCGTCCATACCTGTGCCCTGCTGGATACGGGCGGCATCAAGTGCTGGGGCTATGGCGCGGACGGACGGCTCGGCTACAACAACACCACCACCCAGACCACCCCCCCTGCCGCCACGGTGAACCTGGATGGTGCCACCGCCTACCAGCTCTCCGCGGGCGGCGCCCACACCTGCGCCCTGCTGAGCACCGGCAAGGCCCGCTGCTGGGGCAATGGCATCAACGGCCAGCTCGGCATCGGCAGCGTCCTGGACATCGGCGACAACGAGCTGCCCACCGCCGACGTCGCCCTCCTGCCGCCCACGCCGTAGCCCGTGGCTCCCGAGCGAGGGCCCGCATCACCGGGGCCCTCGCTTCCCCGTTTCCTCGAGCCCGGTCCCCAGGCCTTCACGGCGCGGTGTCTCCGCATCACCCGGTGCGAGAGACACCCCGTCGCGAGGGCCGTCGAGCGCGCCGGGCCCATTCCCTGTCTCGAGTCGAAGGAGCCGCCTCCGTGATGAATCCCGCCGTCTGTCGCCCGCGCGCCCGAAGCCCGCTCGCCGCGCTGGCCGTCCTGCTCGCCGCCACCTGGGCCGCCACGGGCTGTACCCAGGCCCCCGAAGCCCCGGAGCCGGAAGACGCCGCGACGTCCTCCGTCACGGTTCTCATCGCCGTGGACGAGACCTCGGGCGAGGCCCTGCCCTCGGGCCCGTCCGCCATGTCCCTGCGCCCGGGTGCGGGGACGGTGTCCGCGCTGGGCTTCTCCTTCTCGGACGTCACCAGCATCCAGGTGGACGTGCGCGACGCGCCGACGGGCAACCCCCTCTTCCTCAACGTCGACCTGGCGCCCACCCCCACCGGGTGGGCGGGCGTGCTGCCCGCGCTCCCCCAGAACCGGCTGCTGACCTTCGTCGCCCGCGCTCGCGGAATCAACGTCGACGCGGACGCGGGCACGGCGGACTCCGTGCTCTTCAATGGCACCACGACGGTGGCGCTCACCTCCGCCCAGGAGACGGTGGGCATCACCCTGGCCCCCATCAACGACGGCGCCACCATCGACCTGCCGCGCATCCGGAAGATCAGCATCCCGGGCGAGTTCGCCCTGGGCCAGAGCGGCAACATCACCTTCTTCGTGGAGGCCACCGCCAACCGGGCGCTGACCTACAGCCTCACCGCCGCCGCCTCGGGCGGCAGCTTCCAGCCCGCCTCCGGCAGCTTCACCCTGGCGAGCGCCAGCGGCGCCTTCGTCGTCCGCTACGCCCCGCCCCTCACGGTGGCGACCACCACCGAGTACACCCACGAGCTCAAGGTCACCAACCAGGAAGGCCACTCCGTGAGCACCACCTTCAGGACGAAGGTGGTGCCACCGGACGGCTCCGGCGGCACGCCGGGCAACACGCCCACCGTGCGCGTCGTCTTCAACCCCGTCATCAACACCCTCGCCGCCAGCCGAACGCTCGGCACGAACCGCGTCACCTGGACGGCCGGCGTCGCGGACGACAAGCCGCTCGATGCACTCACCTATGCGTGGAGCTTCGCGCCCAATGGGACTGTCACTCCCGCGCCTGCCTTCACCGCGCAGACCAACCCCACCGTGCTGCAGGGCTACACGCCCACGCTGGACGGCACGCTCACGCTGGTGGTGACCGACGGCGACGACGGCAAGACGACGGTGAAGTACCTGCTCGCGGCCAACCAGTTCCCGGACCAGCCGGGGCAGACGGGCGGCGCCACCGACATCGTGCAGCTTCACGCGGGGGACACGCACACGTGCGCGCTGCTCAATGACGGCTCCGTCCGCTGCTGGGGCAACGGCGGCACCGGCCGGCTCGGGTATGGCAACACCGACTCCGTGGGAGACAACGAGCTCCTCTCTTCACGGGGAGCCATTCCCCTGACGGAGAAGGCCTCACAGCTCGCCGCGGGCGGCGCGCACACCTGTGCCCTGCTGAGCAACGGCCTCGTGAGGTGCTGGGGGAACAACGCCTTCGGTCAGCTCGGCTACGGCCACGTCAACCACATTGGAGACACCGAGCCCGTGCTCAGTGAGACGTACGTCAACCTGGGGACCCAGGCCACGCGCATCGTCGCTGGCGGCAATCACACCTGCGCACTGCTCACCACGGGCCGGGTGCGCTGCTGGGGCCGCAACAACCAGGGCCAGCTTGGCTATGGCCACACGAACAACGTGGGGGATGACGAGAAGCCCTCCTCCGTGGATGTACAGGTGGGGGCGCCGGTGCAGGACCTCGTCGCTCGAGGCGACCAGACCTGCGCCCTGCTCGTCTCCGGCAAGGTGCGGTGCTGGGGCGCCAACACCTATGGCCAGCTTGGCTACAGCAACGGCGGCAACGCGATTGGAGACAACGAGCATCCGTCATCCGTGGGCGATTTGAGCCTGGCGGGGACCGTCCTCCAGCTCGCCGCGGGCACCAACCACACGTGTGCCCTGCGGGACACCGGCGCCGTGAGGTGCTGGGGCTACAACGCCAACGGCCAGGTTGGAAACGGCACCACGGGTTCCACCTTCAACCCCACCGCCTACGACGTGAACCTCGGCGCGGGCAACAAGGCCATCCAGGTGACCGCGGGCGGCGAGCACACCTGCGCCCTGCTGGGCTCGGGCCTCATCAAGTGCTGGGGCTACAACGCCCAGGGCCAGCTTGGCTATGGAACCGTCACCCAGCTGCTTGCGCCTCCGAGCAGCCACACGGGCCTGAACAACATCCCCGCGTACTTCGTCACCGCGGGCGCCAACCACACCTGCGCCCTGCTCACCAACGGCAAGGCGCTCTGCTGGGGCCTGGGAAGCAACGGCCAGCTTGGCTACGGCAATACGAACACCATCGGCGACGACGAGCTGCCCTCTACCCAGGACGGCATCCAACTGCTGTTGCCGTGACGCAGCCCCGGTGAGTCCGAAGAGGGAAGGGCCCGGGCACCGTCCCCGCCCTTCCCTCTCGCACGGCCCTTACGCCCACAGGAACCCCGCATGAACCCGTGCTCTCCGCGGACGTGGCTCCGGCACATGCGCGGCGCCCTGCTCCTCCTCGCCGCCGCCTGCGCCCGTCAGGACGTGTCGCCCCTGCCGCTTTCACAGAGCGCCGAGGCCCGCTTCGCCATCCACATCGACGCGCCAGCAGCCTCCCCCCCGCGCGAGGTCTCCCGTCTCCAGGTCGACGTCTTCGAGCAGGGCCACACGGAGGCGCCGCTCCTCACCGGCTTCGCACTCACCTCCACCGCCGGAGACTGGTCCGGCGCCCTCACCGCCCTGCCTCGCGGTGAGGCGCTGACGTTCTTCGCCCGCGCGTACCACTCCGACGGCTCGCTCCTCTTCAGCGGCTCCACCGACCAGCGGCTCTCCACGGACTCCGAGAGGGTCATCATCGGCCTCGCCACGGCCAGGGCCGGCGCGCCCTCTTCCCTCCCCCGTATCAAGCGCATCAGCCTTCCGCCGGAAGTGCACTCCGGCCACGGCGGCGGCAACATCAGCGTCTCCGTCGAGGCCACTCCCGGCGAGCGGCTCACCTGGTCCCTCACCGCCGACGCCGCTCCGAACAGCGGTACCTTCCTCCCCGCTGGTGGCACCCTCACCCTGCTCGGCGCCTCGGGCACGTTCGTCAGCCAGTACGTCCCGCCCCTCGTCACCGTACCGACGGACTTCGTGCACACGGTGAAGGTGTCCAGCGCCTCGGGCCACTCCGTCACCGCCACCTTCAGGACGAAGGTGAAGCCTCCGCGCCCCAGGGACGGCGTGACGGACACCGCTGTCACCGCGCTCTTCAACCCCGTCATCCATGCGCTCGACGGCCAGCGCCAGGCCCTCACCGGCGACGTCACCTTCACCGCCACCGTCACCGACGACACCCCCGAGGACCGCCTCACCTACGCCTGGAGCTTCGAGCCCGAGGGCCACGACGCGCCCCCACCCTCCTTCTCGCACCCCACCAACCCCACCACCCTCCGCCCCTACTCGCCCGCCCTGCGCGGCTGGCTGAGGCTCGCCGTCACCGACGTGGACGGTGGCACCACCACGCTCGAATACCGCCTCGCTCCCAACCAGTTCCCCGACGAGCTGGTGTTCCCCTATCTGCTCAGCAGCCTCCACACCGGAGCGGGCCACTCCTGCGCGCTCTTCGCCCATGGCGCCGTGCGCTGCTGGGGCGACAACACCTCCGGCCAGCTCGGCCATGGCCACACCGTCGCCGTGGGCGACGACGAGCCGCCCTACACCGCGGGCGATGTCCCGCTGCGGGGGAAGGCCGTGCAGCTCGCGGTGGGGGGCCACCACACCTGCGTCCTGCTCGACTCCGGCCTGGTTCGCTGCTGGGGCAACAACAGTCATGGCCAGCTCGGCTACAACCACTCCGGCCACGTGGGCGATGACGAGCCCATCGTCAGCCACGGCTTCGTCAACCTCGGCGGCAACGGGGTGAAGCTCGCCGCCGGCTTCGAGCACACCTGTGCCCTGCTCGACTCGGGCCACGTGCGCTGCTGGGGCCGGAACCAGGCGGGGCAGCTCGGCCAGGGACACACGCGCAACGTCGGTGACGATGAGCAGCCGTACACGGCGGGCGACGTCAGCCTCGGCGGCACCGCACAGGACCTCGCCGTGGGCTGGCACCACTCGTGCGCGCTGCTCACGGACGGACGGGTGCGCTGCTGGGGTGACGGTGCCCATGGCGCACTCGGCCTGGGCCACACGCGCGATATCGGCGATGACGAACCGCCATCCTCGGCGGGCTTCGTGGAGCTCGGCGAGCCTGTCCTACGGCTGTCGGCCGGCGCCTGCACACGTGCGCGCTGCTGAAGCGGGGCGCCGTGCGCTGCTGGGGCAGCGGGCCGACGGGACAGCTCGGCCACGGCGGCACGCATGCCGTCCTTCGTGCCTCCGACGCCGCGCGACGTGGACCTGGGCTCGCCCTCCGCCATTCCCTTGCAGGTGAGCGCGGGTGGCCACCACACCTGCGCCCTGCTGAACACCGGCGCCGTGACGTGCTGGGGCTACAACGCGGAAGGCCAGCTCGGCCAGGGACACCGGAGCACGGTGTACGCGCCGCCCCGTGCCTCGATGGACCTGGGTGACGCCAGGGCCTGGGGACTGGCGGCGGGCGCCCACCACACCTGCGCGCTGCTGGGCACCGGGGGCGCGCGCTGCTGGGGCAACAACACCTCCGGGCAGCTCGGGTACAGCCACACGCGGAACCTTGGGGATGACGAGCCCCTCTCCGGCCTGGGCGAGCTCCCCCTCACCCATCCCGCTCCGGAGTCAGCGAGCCATTGAAGCAGGACGCGCTCGTGCATTGCCGCCTGCCCGCCTGCCCTCCTGGCGTCACAGCGCGGCGAAAGGTCCCATTGCCGCCTGCATGCCCAGGCAAGACTGTAGAGGGACGGAGGTTTCCACCATGGCCGAACGCGACAGGAAGCAGCAAGGCACCCAGCCCCCAGAGGACTTCTACGGACGCGAGACGGCTCCCCGGCAGGCGAAGGAGGAGAGGTCGGAGGGGACTGTGGGGACACGGACTCCCGCTCCGGGTGAGGACCGGGAGCAGGAGAAGCACCCGTACACCATCGACCCGACCGAACGCACCCCGGGCGCCATCCTCGACGAGTTGCCCGACGGTGACGGCCCGCGCAGCGACGCCGGCACCAACCCGCTCCCCGATACCTACTGGGACAGCTACCCGGGGGACGACGGCCCCAAGAGGAGCTGAGCTCACCCACCGCGCCCAACAGGCGCTCCAGCGCGGCTTCACCCCTGGAGCGCCTGCCTGCCCCACGCATCACGGCTGTCTGTCATGTAAAGCATTGACGGTGGATCCGCCCCCGCCCCGGCGTCGAGCCACCCCTGGACCTCCCGAGTCCTCTCCCACTCGCTGACCCGTTCGCGGCCCCGAGCCCCGGTTTCCCCTCTGGGGAGGCCCCCGTGGAAGCACGCCGCGCCCCGGACCCCGCCCGCGTCCCCAACCCCACGTGCCCGGAACCTCCCCGAGACGTCAGGTCTCCCAACCGCGACCTACGCGGCCCGTCACACCCGTGATTTCAAGCACTCACGCTGTCTCATGAATGTCAGCCCCCCTCTGTACTGTGTGGACATTCGCCAGCACCCAGGGGGAACAATTCCATGGCGGAAATCCGTGAGCTGCCGCGTGTCTCAGTCAACAAGCTGGGTGAGTACCTCACCGCGACACCCGCGCGCCGTAAGCGCATCATCTACGACCAGAAGCACCCGCCGGAGCAGCAGTACCTGCGCTACCCGGAGGCGTCGCATGCGATTACCGACTTCCTCTGTCGCGGGCTGGACGTGTCCATCCTCCGCGACCACCAGCGCCGCTTCGCGTGCAGCGTGCCCCAGACGGAGTTCGAGGCGCAGCGGCTGCAGCTGTGCTCGGAGGCGCTGGAGCGCTTCGCGGACCTGGTGCCCTGGCTGGACTTGAATGAGACCATCATCAGCGCCGTGGGCGCCGAGCCGCCGGTGCTGGAGATGGCGGGCGTCACCATCAGCGTGCGTCCGGAGGTGGTGCTCCAGCGCATGGACAAGCATGGCAATGCGCGCGTGGGGCTGATGAAGCTCTACTTCTCCAAGCACACCCCGCTGGACGAGCGCTCGGGCCAGTACATTGGCACCATGCTCCAGCGCTTCGCGGAGCAGCACCTGTGCCAGCTGGGCCCGTGTGACCACCGCCTCATCCAGGTGGTGGATGTCTTCGCCGGCACCATCTTCACCGCGCCCCGGGCCCACATCCGCCGGCTGAGCGACGTCGTGCTCGCCTGCGAGGAAATCGCCGAGCGCTGGTCCGTGCACTGACGGGCCCGCGTCCGTGCGGGCTGAAGTCACGTATCGGACCGATTCCGTACTGTCATTGCATCTACACCCCGAGCAGCAAGGTCTCTCCACGGCGGGCCCCGCTGAAACCCGGCGGCCGGCCAGGCATCCGAGCGTCTGCGCGCCAGCGAACGGCGCGCGGGGGCGGCGGTTGTCGCGACGGGCCACCTTCCTCACTGTGAGATGACGGCGCCTTTGCGGGCGCGACAGGACGGTGACGGTGCTGGAAGCCCTGTGGGACAAGCGCGCCCTGCTCGTGTCGGGCAAGGGAGGCGTCGGGAAGACGACGCTGTCGGCGGCGCTCGCGGTGGCCGCCGCGCGCACCGGCCGGCCGGTGCTCCTGGGTGGAGCTGGCGCCAGACGAGGGCCGGCCCGTCCCCCCGTGGGGCTGCCCGCTGGTGGGTGGCGGCGGGACGCGGGGGCCCCAGGTGGACGCAGGT
>JBKGHK010000283.1:0-12329 GCA_046520375.1 Pyxidicoccus sp. 3LFB2 | reverse complement strand
CGGCGCGCCCGTGGCCTTCCTGGGCCTGCTGGTGCTCACCGCGCTGGCACCGCGCGGACGGCGGCGCTCGGCCCTGAAGTAGCTCCCGGGGCTGTGAGAAAGCGGCGGCGCCTGCGCAGGCACCGCTGCTCCCAGTCCTCCATCACCACTTCCAGCCGCCGCCGCAGTACCGTGCGCAGCGAGTGGGCAAAGTCCACCCGCAGGCCGGCACTTGCCCACGCGGGTGGCCCCGCCACCAACCTGTAACAATGTCTATCACTCCGCTCGCGGCTCAGAATTTCGGGTGAGATTTTCGCGGGGCCTATCGCTCCCCTCCGCTCCTCCCGCATCCCCCATAGCCCCCGGCATCGCACCGCACCGCGACACCCCACCCACCCCTATATTCTGAAGCGCCGCGCTCGGAGGCAGGGGTCTTCTGGGGTCTTGACGTCACCAACATGAAGATGGGCGCATGCCCCCATGACTCCTGCTCCTGCCTGAGACCCCGGAACCGGCCCTCCACGCCCTATCGAACTTGTCTGGTATTCCTGTCCTAGTCTCATGGGACCGAGCCCGGAACCGGAGGACGTGGATGAGAGCACATGCGGTCATCTGGCTGGTGCTGTCGCTTGTCGTAGCGGGCTGCTCGACCACGCGGCGCGTACGCCTGGACACAGGGGACGGACCTCCCATCGTCCACACGCCCTTTGAGGAGGAAGGTACCGGGCCCGTCGAACTGGACGACGATGAGTTCGCGGAGACCATGGCAGCGCTCTCCCGGGATGTGCGGCCCTCCGCCAATCCACTGCGAGAGGCCCGCCAGCTCTTCGGAATCCCCGAACGCGGCGGGGTCTACCTGTATGAGCCTCGCAGCGCCCGGCTCATTCCCGAGGAGGAAGAGAAGGACCCGGACGGCCCGCGCCTGCTGGAGTCCTACGCGGATGACGAGCTGACGCACGCCTATGGCCGCTGGTGCGAGCGCAAGAAGCAGCCCGGCGACTGCCTGCGTTTACTGGCCGAAGGCCCGCTGCCGGCCAGCGACGGCAAGTACTCGCTGGCCATGGCCATTGCCATGGACTCGGTCTGGGAGGAGACGGCCGAGGCGTTGGAGGACATGGCGGACCCACAGGCGCTGCTGGCGACGGTGACGGCCTCCGTCAGCATGTACCTGCTCCTCTGGTCGTTACCCGAGCCGGTGAGCAAAGGCCTGGCGGCCCTGCTGACGGCCACGGCCATCGCCTACCTGGGCGTGGACACGGTGTGGCGCCTGCTGGACGGGTGGCTCTCCCTGGTGCGCAAGGTGGATCGGGCCACCACCTTCGAGCAGCTCCGCGAGGCGGGCGCGGTGTACGGCGAAGCCCTCGGGGAGAACGCGGCTCGCATCTTCGTCATGTTGGCCACCGCGGCCATCGGGAACACGGCTGGACTGGCGGCGAAGGCGGCACGCCTGCCGGGCTCGGCTCAAGCGGCTCTCGCCGTGGAGACGCAAGCGGGCTACCAGTACGTGGCCATCGGAAGCGTGCAGTCGGTGGCGATGGCGGCTGAGGGCTTCACCATCACACTGGCTCCCAATGCGGTTGCCATGGCGGGCCGGGGCAGCCGCAGCGGCCGCACCGAGGCGCACCACCTCGCCACGGACAAGAACAGTGTCTCCACGGCTCGCGGAGGGCCCTGGACGCCTGAGTTCAGGAAGATTTTCAGGAAGGCCGGGATGGAACTCAGGGACGACGAGAACATCGTTGATGTTCCAGGTCACAAAGGCCCCCACCCGAAGGAGTACCACCAGGCGGTTTTCGAAAGACTTCGGGATGCGACAAGGACGTGCCGCACCGTCGTTGAGTGCCGCAAATCGCTGACGGCCGCACTCCAGGAACTGGCAGAGGAAGTCACTACGAAGGGAACCAGGCTCCACCGGCTCGTGACCCAGGACAAATGAGGTAGAGAGGAAGCCCACCATGCCCAAGCGCTACTTCAGGCTCCAAGAGGACATGCAAGCCGGGAACTGGAACCTGGGAGACCCCCTGGACGAGCAAGGTCACGAGGTGTCCGACCCCTACCTATTCACGGCGGGGCGACCTATCAGCGTCAAGGGCCGCCTGACGATCCCCGTCGACGAGCGTGGAAGACGGTTGGACTTCTGCACGGCGGGCATCGGCGCAGCACCTATCGTCCATGTCCGGGTCGCCACCCTCTTCGCGGAACTGGCCCCTGACGACGTGCAGTTCATCCCCGTAGACATCCAGGGCCACCCTGATCAGTACCTCATCCTGGTGGCCACGAAGCGCGTCCGCTGCATCGACGACACAGCGTCCGAGGAAGTGCGTTACTGGAAGCCGGAGCATGGGCAGCCAGAGCGGATTGGCGACTACAAATCCGTGATGGGGCTGCGCATCGACGCCTCGAAGGTGGGCGACGCCAAGGTCTTCCGCACGGAAGGCTGGGACATCGCACTCATCGTGTCCGAGGACATCAAGCAGGCTCTAGAGCGCGTCAAAGCAACCGGCGTGGAGTTCATGCGGGTGTAACCACGGCGCGGAGCAGGCTCGGCCCCGGCCCTCCAGGCCCGCCGGATGCATGGCGGGCGCTGAAGGCCGGAGCGGTCCACGCGGGCTACGGGGTGAAGGGCGTGGGGTTGGGCACCGGCGGAATGGTGACGGCCTGCCCGTAGACGAGGGTGTTGCCCGTCACCGTGCCCGAGGCGTTCAGCCGGCTCGCGTCGGCCAGCGTGCCGCGGAGGCCCTGGACGTTGAACGTGCACGTCGTGTCGCAGTCATAGGACACCAGGCTCGCGGTGTTGCTGGAGTGGACGGCGATGTCCACCGCCGTGGTGGCGCCCGAGCGCATGAAGAAGTGGGCGCCTCGCGGCTGGTAGCTGGTGACGGACTCGACGCGCGGGCCCGGCATCACGGACTGCCACAGGCGGAAGTTGCGCTTGCACTCGGCGGCGACGGTGTCGCGGATGAGCATGTTCTTCGACTTGGTGTCGATGCACCCATCCTCCGAGCCCCGGAAGTAGCTGTTCTCGACGAGGATGTCGCTGGCGGAGCTCTCCCCGTCGATGCCGTCGCCCTGGGTGTAGTCGGTCTGCTTGCCGATGACGTTGAGCACCGTGGTGTTGCGAATCACCACGTTGCGGGCCGTGTCGTAGAGGGCGATGCCCACCACGTAGTCACTGCCCTGCCCGCCAATGCGCTCCGGCTGCATGTCGATATAGGTGTCCTCGATGAGCACGCCGTTGGTGTTCGACGTGAGGAAGATGGCGCCGCGGGTGAACTGGAGAATCATCGCGTCGCGCACCGTGAGGTCGGTGACGGACGCGCTGGTGGAGCGCTCGATGTCCACGCACGTGGCGACGTTCTCCGCCCGGAACTGGCTGAGCGTGACATGCGAGACAGGCGCCACCGCCCGGAAGGCGAAGCAGCTGCCGACGTGGCGGAACTCCAGGTTGTGGAAGACCACGTTGTTGGCCCGGACATGGAAGGCCACCGCCCCGGACTTCGCGCGCGTGGAGGCGTCGAAGGTGGACTGGAACACCGGCCGGCCCGCCACACCGACGAGGGTGACGGGCGCGCCGTCCGCGCCGCCCGTGGAGACGGTGTAGCCCGTGCCGTACGTGCCCCCGTGGATGCAGACCTTGCCGCCCGGTCCCACCGCGGTGATGAAGGCGTTCAGGTTCGCCATCGTCCCGGCGTTCTGCGCCGTGAGGCCGTCCTTCGTCCCCGCGCCGGTGACGGTGATGTGGCGGACCGCGGTGCCGGAGCACTCGTCGGCGGTGGGCGTCGCGTACTGCGCGCCGGAGTACGCGGAGGTCGTCTCCGCTGTGGAGCCCTTGATGCGCACGCGGAACTCGTAGCGGGTGCCGTTGGTCAGCCCCGTCACCACATACGTGCCGCTGGGGCCCGCGTTGCGGTAGCTCCAGGTGCCGTCGCCCACGCGGAAGCGCACCTGGTACTGCTCGGTGCCCGCGGTGGGCGAGCTCCAGCGGAGCGTCACCTGCGCGTCGCCCGGCACGGCCTCCAGCAGCGTGGGGGCCACGAGCGCCGCGCGCTCCGTGCCCAGGGAGTCGTCTTCCACGGGCTCCTCACCGACGGGCTGGGGCCCACAGGCCAGTCCCAGCAGGACGGCTCCCGCCAACCACAGCATTCGATTGCGCGTCAGACGACTCATCACGTTGCTCCTTCGAGAGGAACGCAGCCCGGGAAAGGGCTGCGTCAGAATGCACCCACCCCCCTGTAGACCTGCCCGACAAGATGCGTCAATCCATGTCTGACTGATTAAGTATTGAGAGTCGTCAATTCTGATTAAATGCGTCTTCACCGGAATTGGGGGCTCCATCCCCAGCCCCCGCACCCCTCCGGAGAGGAGCTGTCCATGAAGAGCGCAATCAAGTTCCTGCGTGCAGTGGCAATGGTGAGCGCGACCCTGGCGCTGACGGCCTGTGGCGGTGAGGAGCTGGCGGGCGAGGAGCTCGCGTCGGTGGACACGGAGACGCTCGCCTCGTCCGAGGCCGAGCTGGGCTCGTGCGCCAACTGGTCGGAGTGGAGCAACACGGGCCAGGCGTACTGTGACTACCGCAGCTGCGGCTTCCGCTGGGAGTGTGGCTACGTGCGCAACCCCAACGGAGACACCAGCGCCCGCGCCGAGCAGGACGAGAACATCATCTACTGCGAGGACGGCACGGTGGCCATGCGCGTCTACAACCCCGGCACCTTCTCCGAGCAGTCCAGCTACCGCGTGTGCTTCAACGAGGCCGGCACGTACACGCATACCGAGTACCAGTACCGCTCGGTGCTGGCCACCTGCGGCTGCTGAGCCGTCACGCAGGACGGACCCACGGAGTCCTCCTCCGTGGGTCTCACGCGGCGAGACCTCCCCGGCTCCCGCTTCCTTCCCAGGGCGACATCGGTTCTCATGTCTTCCTGGGAAGGAGCACCTATCGTGATTTCATCGCAGCGACGCTGGCGGACGTGGTTGGGCACCGTGGCCCTGATGGGGCTGGGGGCCTGTGGGCCCGAGGAAACGCCGCTGGAGGCCGGAGCGGACGCGGAGCCCGGTGTCGCGGCGGCATCGCTGACGCTGGCGGACTACCCCATCCGGGCGAGTGCGGACCAACGCTCGCTGGTCACCGCCACCGGGGCGCCCTTCCAGTACGTCGCGGACACGCCGTGGGCCCTGCCGTCGAAGCTGAGCCAGGCGGACGTGATTGCGTACCTGGACGACCGCAAGGCCAAGGGCTTCAACACCGTGCAGGTGATGTTGCTGCCCATGCTGAGCCAGTGGACGAAGAACTACTACGGGGACGTGCCCTTCAACGGGCTGAACCCGGCGTCACCGGCCATCACCTCCGTGGCGACGACGGACCCCACGGACGCCACCGGCTACGACTACTGGGACCACGTGGAGTGGGTCATCGACGAGGCCGGCAAGCGCGGCATCCAGGTGGCGGCGGCGGTGTCCTGGTACGGCTACGCCGGCCGGGACTGGCGCCCGTACATGACGACCAGCGCGGCCACCGCCTACGGCACCTTCCTGGGCCAGCGCTTCGGCGGCAAGCCCCACCTCTTCTGGATTCTGGGCGGCGACAACAACCCCGTGGGGGACACCGCTGACGTGCCCGCGGGCATGGACACCAGCGACCGCGTCGAGGCCACCAACGCGATGGCCAATGCCATCCGCGCCAACGAGTCCAAGCGCCACCTGATGTCGTACCACGCGAAGCGGAGGACCTCGTCCACGGCGTACTTCCTGAGCCAGCCGTGGCACACCGTGCACTTCGCGTACTCGCCCGAGACGACGTACAGCTACGTGCTCGCGGACTACCACCGCACGACGGTGCGCCCGGTGGTGATGCCCGAGGCGTACTACGACGCGCGCACGGACACGCCTGTCCTCGACCGGCGGCGCCTGCGCGCGCAGGCGTGGTGGTCCTATCTCAGCGGCGCCGTGGGCTTCGCCTACGGGCATGAGAATGTCTGGGACATGGACTCGGCGTGGAAGACGGGCCTGCAGGCGGCCTCGGCCACCGACATCCGGAACCTGGCGGCCTTCCTCGCCGGCTACAGGACGCACCTGCTGCGGCCGGACCACCGGACGGGGAACACCGTGAAGCTGCTGGCGGGCGGCTATGGCACCACGTCCACCAACGGCGGGCTGGACCAAGGCGTGTCCGCCACCGCGAGCGATGGCAGCTTCGGGCTGGCGTACCTGCCGACGACGCGCTCCGACATCGTGGTCAACCTCGCCGCGCTGGGCGGCGCCAGCGTGCGGCTGTCCTGGTGGAACCCGGGCGTGGGCGGCGCGAAGACGCTCATCGGGACGTATGCGGGCACGGGGACGCGGGCGCTCACCTGGCCCTCGGGCTACACCGACGCGCTGCTCGTCGTGGAGCGCGCGGGCACGACGCCTCCGGCGGGCACGCTCCTGCGCGCCATCAACCTGGGCGGGCCGGCGCTCACCATTGACGGGCGCAGCTGGGAGGCCAGCAGCGGCGCGGCCAATGTCACCACCACGGGCACGCGCTTCGAGGACCAGAGCATTCCGCTGGTGCCCACCACGGACGCGGCGCGGGCGCAGATGATCCGCTCGTGCATCTACAGCACCACCGCGGCGGTGAACATCGGCGGGGTGCCGTCGGGCACCTATGACGTGTACCTCTACGTCTGGGAGGACAACGCGACGAAGACGTTCGACGTGCGCGCCGAGGGCGTCCTCGTCCAGGACGACTACGTGAGCGGGGCGCCCGGCCAGTGGAAGCGGCTGGGGCCGTGGGCCGTCTCCGTCACGGATGGCACGCTGAACGTCGCCACCTCGGGCGGCACCGCCAACCTGTCGGGCATCGAAGTCTATTACCGCTAGTGCGGGCTCCTGGAGCGGGGTGTCGGGTAACCGACATCCCCGCGCCACGGCGCGGTAGCCGGGCTGCAACAGCCATGGCATCCACGATTCCCAGCGGCCTCGCGTCTTCCCAGCACGCGGGCCGCGTCCCGTCCGAACGCGTTTCCCCGCTTCCGGTGCCGCCCCCAGGGGGGACGGCCCGGGATGTGCCACGGCACGCGGGCTGCAATCCCCCTTCCCGTCGCGGCCATCCGACTGAACTTCCTCGAGGTACACCTGCATGCCGCTCCCCCGCTTCGGCCCCTGGCGCCTTCGAGGACGCCCCCAGCTCTACGAGGTGACGCTCGGGAGCCAGCCGTCCGAGCACGCCGCCGCTTCGCAGGTGCCTCCGGAGTTCATGTCCTGGCACCTGGAGCACTGGCTGACGTGCGCGCGAAGCACCCTCCTGGAGATGTACGCGGCGCTCGGCGGCGCCGTGCCCTGGGGGCTCACGTCCCTGGAGCGGGCCCGGCATGACCGGCTCCTGAAGGAGCGGCTGACCCGCGCCTTCGAGCTCGGGGAGTCTGGTGGCCTTTCCCGCGTCTCGGAGCCCGTGGGCGCCTGGGCCTGGCCGGGAGCCCGAGCCCTGCGGCCGGAGCCTCCCGCGCCCCCGCCCCGTGCTCGTGCCGGAAGAAGAGCTGTTCCCCAACCCCGCGCTGCAGGCCCAGGCGCTCAAGCGCGCCGCCCAGGAGGGCGTGCCCTTCTGCGAGGAGTGCGAGCGGCGCAAGCGCCAGCGGGAGGCGGCATGAGCGCACAGCTCACCGCGCTGCTGCGCGTGTTCGAGGCCGAGGCCGCGCGCACGCCCGGCACGCAGCTGTACGCCATCCTGGATGGAGCCCGCGACGCGCGCGTCCACCGGCGCGTGCTGGACGGGCGCTTCGCCCACAGCTGCCTCTACGCGGGGAAGCTGCCGCTGGAGCTCATCGAGGTGGCCCCCTACCTCGTCCGGCTGGAGCCCGAGCACCCGCTGGCCATGGGCCTCCTGCGCGAGGCGTGGGGCAACAGCTGGGGCATCTTCCTGCGCGCGCCTCCGGGCCTGGAGCCGCTGCGCCGCCACTTCCGCCGCTTCCTCAAGGTGCGTGACGAGCGGGGCAAGTCGCTGGTGTTCCGCTACTACGACCCGCGCGTGCTGCGCGCGTACCTGCCCACCTGCAACGCCGAGGAGCTGGAGTACCTCTTCGGCCCCGTGCACCAGCTCTACGCCGAGTCGGAGGGCGCTGACGCGCTTTTGGCGTACTCGCGCGAGGGAGGGCAGCTCACGCGCAGGACGCTCGCGCTGGCGGAGGGGGCGCCATGCTGAGAATCCGGCGCGAGCAACTGGACGTGCTCGCCCTGACGCGGCGCGAGGCCTTCATCGACCGGCTGGTGGTGCAGCTGCGCAAGCACTGGGCCTCGGAGTGCGCCGGGCTGGAGGACGCCCTGCTGCGCGAGCGCATCGGGGCGGCCATCGACCGGGCCGCGAAGTACGAGCTGCGGGCCGGGGTGGAGGTGGCCCGCTATGTGAATGTCACCATGGCGCTGGGCCCCGGGTTCGATGAGGACCCGCGCTACCCGTGGGCCCGGGCCATCCTCGAGGAGGAGGCCTTCACCCCGGAGAAGAAGCTGGAGCGGCTCTGCACCCTGACGGAGGCCGCGCTCACGAAGAAGGAGGCCTAGGTGCCACCCCCCAAGACAGCGCCAGGCTCGAGCGCCGAGAAGTTCCAGGCGATGGAGCAGGAGTCCCGCGAGGCCTTCTCGGACGTGGACGCCGAGAGCCCCACGCTGCCCTGCGAGAAGGACGACGTCTGGGTCCGCATCGCCTTCAAGGACGACTTCGGCGAGCCCTATGCGGACGTGGCCTTCGTCCTGGAGGTCCAGGGACAGCAGTGGAAGGGACGGACCACCGCCAGGGGCGTCGTCGAGCACGTGGTGCCCGCCGGTGCCACCGAGGGGGTGTTGAAGCTCTGGTTCGATGGCGAGGAGGAGGGGGACACGCCCTTCACGTACTCGCTGGCGCTGGGGGCCATGGACCCGGTCGCCCTGGAGACGGGGCAGCAGAGCCGGCTGGAGAACCTGGGCCTCTTCGGCCTGGAGGGGGACGGGCCCGCGTCCGGCACCTTCCAGGACGCGCTCTACTCCTTCCAGGAGTGGGCCGGGCTGGAGGAGACCGGGACGCTGGACGAGGCGAGCGCGCGCAAGCTCCAGCGGCTCTACAGCCCGCTCGGCAGTGAAACCCTTCCCCCGCCCTCCGAGGAGGACTCCGCTTGAAAATCGAGAGGTCGAAGCGGCTCCGCCTGCACAGCACCCGGATGAAGGTGGAGAAGTTCCACCGGAAGCCCCGCCGCACGGCGAATCGTCCGAGCCGGCCCTTCAATGCCACGTACAAGGGCATCAAGCTCAGGGTCTACGTCGTGCCCGCCCGGAAGAAGGCGCTGGGGGACGTCGTCATCGTTCCGCGGATCTACCCCTACTTCGGCTTCATCGACCACATCGACGAGGAGCGCCTGTCCAACGGAGAGCGGTGGTACACGCTGCACTTCGACTGCGTGGCGGCCCCCTGGTTCGTCCAGAACGCGGGGCAGATGGTGCAGCCGGGCTTCGCCTTCGACCAGATTGCCCAGACGGCGGGGTCCTGCATCATCGAGGTGTCCCTGGAGCTGGCGCAGATTGTCGCGCTCAACCAGCACCTTGTCGCGGAGCAGGGCCCGAAGCCCCTCCAGCGGATTCAGGTCGGTTCCTGGTGGCTGCTGGGGGAGACCTCGGCGCCGGTGCCCGGCAGCCTCCCGGCGACCAAGTACCTGCCCCATGTCTTCAGCTCGGACCCCACCACCATCCTCAACTCGGGTCACGAAGTCGCCACGCGGCTGAGCCTGATGAAGGTTCCGGACCTGCAACACCTCCAGGCCCTGGTCGCCGTCTCCCATCCCGGAGGCCTGGCCGGCCGCTACCCGGGGCGCTAGCCCCTTCCCCGTTCCTGGAGCCCCGCGCATGGCCCACCAACCCGTCAACACCGCCGCCTTCAACGTCCATGTCGCCACGTGGATTGGCGGCGGAGGCAACAACCCGGCGGGCTTCAACATGACGCCCAGCTTCGTGGGCGTGCTCGACATCGGCCAGGGCGCCGCCAATGCCGTCTTCAACGCCAGCGGGCAGGTCATCCTGTATTACGACCTCGGCGGAGGCTCGGGCCCCAGCCGCTTCACCTTCCCCGACCAGGGCAATGCCCAGCTGGGCCCCCGGTACTGCAGCCATGCCGAGCCCCGGTACCTGCTCTCCCACTGGGACTGGGACCACTGGCGCGGCGCCATTCCCTCCGTCGGCACCAACGCGCCCGGCCAGATTGCGCAGGCCGCCAATCCCCTCAGCACGGCCATCACCGCCAACACCACCTGGGCCGCCAAGTCGCAGGGCATGGGCCCGCTCCACAACGCCATCCGCAACAAAATCTACACCCTCACCGACTTCTACGAGCGGACGACGCTGGGCGGCGGCGCGGCCACCAACGTGGGCAGCTTCAGCATCATCCTGTGCGACAACAACCTGAACAGCTCGGACGTCGACAACCAGACGGGCTTCGCCCTGCGCATCGAGGACCCCGGCAACGCGGGCCAGTTCATCCTGCTGTCCGGGGACGCGCACTACCCCAACATCCCGGCGCACGGCTGTGACCAGCAGCTGGTGGGCCTCGTCGCCGCCCACCACGGCGCGGAGGAGGTCCAGAACAACGTGCCGCGGCCGATTGGCGGGGCGGGGCCTGTCGTCCACTCGTTCGGCACGGGCAACAAGTACGGCCACCCCCGGGACGACGGCGTCACGCCGTATACGAACCGGGGGTACGTGGATGCCCAGGCCATGCAGACCTCCGGACGCGACGGCGCGACGCCCGAACTTCGGCCGCGCGGCCAACGTGGCGCTCAAGGTCGCGAGCACTCGGCGGGCACGGGCGTGGCCGCCTTGCCCGCGGCGAGCTGCCGCACGCGCTGCTCGATTTCGCGCAGCCCCTCCATCATGGGCTCCACGCTCGTCTCCGGCAGCCGGCCCCCGGCGCGGTCCGCGTGGCGCAGCGACGTCTCCATCCAGTGGGCAATGGAGACGATGGGCTCCACGTCCACCATGGCGGACAAGCCCTTGATGGTGTGCAGCGCGCGGAACAGCTCCCGCACGGCGCGCGGGTGGGCCTGCCCCCGGCGGACGCTGGCCTCCACGGCGAGCAGGTGGCGCTGGGCCGCGCCCAAGAGCTCCTCCGCCTCCGCCAGGTAGGCTGGCAGGAAGTCCGCGAGGTCCACCGAAGCCGTCACCCGCGCTTCTCTTCCAGCAGGCCCTGGGCTTCCGCGAGGATGGCCGTCGGCGTGAAGGGCTTGGTCATGAAGCGGTTGGCGCCCACCGCCAGCGCGCGAGCCCGCGACGCCTCGTCCCCACGCGTGGTGACGATGATGATGGGCAGGTTGCGCAGCCGGTCCTGGCCGCGCACGAACTCCACGACCTCGATGCCGCCGATGTCCGGCATGTTGAGGTCCAGCACGAGCAGGTCATAGGGCTGCAGCGACAGCCGCTCGATGGCCTCCAGCCCGCTCGACGCATGGGTGAAGGTCAGTCCGGGATAGGGGCGCAGACAGGCGACGACCATGTCGCGCATCACCTTGCTGTCATCGACGACGAGCACCTCTGGCATGGCTTCCCCTGGCAACGGCCGCCGACCCTAGAGCGATTCCGTGAAGATGAAAGAGAGTGGAGGTCATACGTCCTTCACAGCGCCCAGTGGCTGACAATCGTCCGGAGGGACACCCGGGACTCGGACGGGGTGTAGCACCCGGTTCGCTCAGGACGTGTGATTCGTCATGCCGGCCGCGGCACCTGCCCGCTGGGGTGGCAGGCCTGCGGACTTCGCGCTCCGCTTTCTTCACGCCCGGGCGGAGGGCGGGCCCGCGCGGGGCAGGCGGATGCGGAACGTCGCGCCCTCGCCGGGCGTGCTGTTCACCGACACCTCGCCGCCATGCGCCTCGACGATGCGGCGCAGGCGGTACAGCCCCAGCCCCAGCCCACCGTAGTGGCGCACCGGCACCGCGCGCTCGAAGCGGCGGAACAGGCCATCCACCCGGCCCGGGGCAATGCCGATGCCGTGGTCCGTCACCACCAGCGTGGCCATGTCCCGCTCGGCCTCCAGCGCCACCTCCACCGGCTTGCCGGGGCCGAACTTCATCGCATTGGACAGCAGGTGCGTCACCACCTGGGACAGCCGCGCCACGTCCCACCGGCCCGGCGTGGGCTGGAGCGGGCTCACCACCAGCTGGCAGCCCACGCGCGCGGCCGCCTCCTCGGAGCGCGACACCACCTCGCGCACCACCGTCGCCAGGTCCACCTCTTCCAGGTGCAGCCGGGGCGCGCTGCCCTGCAGCTGCGACACGTCCAGCAGGGACTCCACCAGCTCCGCCAGCCGCTGCACCTGCCGGTCCGCCGAGTCCAGCGCCCGCTCCAGCCGCTCGGGCGCGGACGGCACG
>JBKGHK010000282.1:0-12331 GCA_046520375.1 Pyxidicoccus sp. 3LFB2 | reverse complement strand
CGGCGCACGGGGGCTGGCGGAGCGGGCTGGGGGCCGGAGCACCTCCAGCCCGACGGTGGAGGCGGCGGTGGGCGCCTTCCTGGAAGAACGGGGCGGGGCCGCCGGAGCGCCGCCCCGTGACGTCCCGCCCCCGCCTCCCACGGTGCATTGATGGAAGGCCGGTGCAACCGGGTTACCGACTCGCGACGACTACGAGCCCGACGACATCAAGCCGCCGAGGATGTTGAACACGATGCTGGCCACGAGGGTGGCCGACCACGCGAGCATGATGTTCTTGTTCTGGTTCTGCTCCACGTTCATCCAGCCCCAGATGAAGGTGTAGATGCCACAGAAGAAGCCCAGGATGCCGTGCAGCGGGCCCTTGGCGTTGAACAGCTTGATGAGGACCATGATGAAGCAGATGAGGTTGCCGAGACCGGCGAGCAGGCCGAGTAGACCGAGAATCATTCCCATTGTGTGTTTCTCCAGAGGTGGTGTGGCGGGGGTTTCAGTTGAGGGTTGAGTCGATGAAGGTGCCGCGAAAGACGAGCAGTCGGACGAGCCAGTAGGCCATCAGGGCCACCAGCAGCAGGGCCGTCACCCGGGTGCGCCGCTCGAAGCGGGCGACCGCGTCGATGCTCCGGCGCCGGGCCGCTTCCGGGAGGAACGCCATCCCGGTGATGAGCACCAGCGCCGCCAGCAGGAACGGGGCGAAGGCGTGCCAGGTCAGCACGCTCCGCCAGTCGCCATGAAGCAGGGCCGTCATGGCCCGGGACAGTCCGCAGCCGGGGCAGGGGATGCCCAGCGCGCTCTGGAGGGGGCACGGCCACGCGGGCAGGCCGAACCGCAGCAGGCCCAGCTGGACGGCGGCGATGGCGCCCACGGCCCAGCCTGTGGTCCGACGTTCCAGGACCTGGGCCAGGACGGGTGTGGAGAGCAGTGGAGTGTGACGAGCCGATGAGGCCGGGACTGGATTCATTTCCCGCTCCCCCTCGGAGGCAGGTCTGCTTCGCGCCGTCCTAGCACGAGCTGTGTTGGGCGTCGAACAGAAGGCGTGTGGGCAGGCGCGGAGCCGCCGACATCCTCGACGCTGTCGAGGCGGGGCTCTGGCGCGGGGCCGAGCAGCCATCCGCTGCTCAGGCGGCAGCACGGACACTCGGGGCGTCGCATCGCGCATGCGCTTCCGGAGGGCGCGCGTGCTGGAGGTGCGGGCCGCTGTAAGTCCACGCGCCCTGGTGCGTCCTTATGGATGTTCCATCCACGAGGACTTCCCATGAACCGCACCAAGCACTCCCTCAGACAAGCGCTCATTCATCTGACGCTGGTGGGCGCCATTGGCGCTCCCGCGGCCGTCCTTGCCGGCCCGCCTGCCGCGCGCGCCGACGCCACCGAGAACCCACACGCGCACCACGCCCAGAAGGGCACAGCCATGTACCGCACCCACGTGCAGATGCACCCCGCACCGGCCCAGGCCGGCCAGCCGGTGACGCTCACCCTCACCGTCCGGGATGGGGAAGGGCGCGCCGTGTCGAAGCTCACGCCCTCGCACGAGAAGCCCATGCACCTGTTCGTCGTCTCCAAGGACCTGCGCCACTTCGCGCACGTGCATCCGTCCCCGGCCGGCGACGTCTTCCGTATCCAGCACACCTTCGCGGAGGCAGGGGAGTACACCCTCTTCGTCGACTACCAGCAGCCAGGTCGCGGCCAGGTGGTGGACCGGCACCCCGTGCGCGTCGAAGGCGCCGCGCCCCCGCTGGCCGCTGCGCTGACGGAGTCGCCCAGGACGCAGCGCGCGGATGGGCTCGAGGTGACGCTGCACAGCGACGCGGAGCTTCGTGCGGGCGAGGCCGCCATGCTGCACTTCGACGTCACCGACGCGGCGACAGGCACGCCGGTGATGGACCTGGAGCCCTACCTGGGTGCGATGGCGCACTTCATGGTGCTGAGCGCCGACGGGAAGGACTTCGTCCATGTGCATGCCCTCGACGCCCGCGGCAGCGCCTCGCGAGTGTCGGCGCATGCGGTCTTCCCACGTCCGGGCCTCTACAAGCTCTGGGGGCAGGTGCAGCGAAAGGGCAGGGTGGCGACGGTGCCATTCGTCGTGCGCGTGGACGGCGCCCAGGCGCGCACCAAGGCCGGGGCCGACTCGGGGGCTGGTGGGCACGGGCATCACCCGCACTGAGCACGCTCCCGTCTGGGCCCGCGAGACCTCGGGCAGCTCGTGGTCACGCCCAATACCGCCTGCCCGATGTCTCGGAGCGGCGCCAACAGCGAGGCCGATGCCTCAGCGCCGCCGAGCCGCATGCCGTCACGGGCGAGCGGGGCCGAGCTGCTCCTGTGCCTCCTCGAACGCGGCCACCACGGCGTCGATGACGGCGCGCACGCGCGGGACATCCTTCAGGTCGGGGTGCACGACCAACCACGCCTCACGCACCGGAGGAGGGGCGGGTGGCGGCAGGGCGATGAGGCCGTCCTCCTCATCGGCGAACCCGCGCGGCAGGAGCGCCTTGCCGAACCCGGCCCGGGCTGCCGCGAGCTGCCCTGTGAGCGTGTTGGCACGCAGCGCGATACTCGCGCCGGCCGCGTTCCGGGCGAGCCACTGCGCCTCGGGGAGGTGAGCGAGTGAGTCATCCAGGCCGACCCACGCGGACATGTCCCCGTCCGGCGCCGCGTAGACGCCATAGCCAAGGCGGGCGAGGCGGCGGGTGACCAGCTCCCCCTCCTGCGGGCGCGCAATCCGGACGGCCAGGTCCGCTTCGCGCTTCGCGAGGCTGAGCGAGCGGGGGTCGCTCACCACCTCCAGGGCGATGCCGGGGTGACGCCGGTGGAACGCACCGAGGCGCGGGATGAGGAAGCGCTCGGCCAGTGGCTCTGGAGCGGTCAGCCGCACCGTGCCCGTGAGCCCGGCCTCCTGGCCAGCGCGGCGCAGGATGCCCTGCGCACGCTCCTCCATGTCCACGGCCAGCTCCAGCACCCCGGCCCCTTCGGCGGTGAGCACGTAGCCGTCGGCGCGTCGCTCGAACAGGGTGCGGCCGAGTGTCACTTCCAGGGCGGCGATGCGACGGCCCACCGTGGCGTGGCTGACCCTCAGCTCCCGTGCCGCCGCCGACAGGCTGCCCGCCCGCGCCAGGGCCACGAAGACGCGCAGGTCCTCCCAGTCCAGCGGGCCTGACCGTTTTTGCACACCCATTGTGCGAAGATTAGGGAGGGCTGTGCAGGGATGCACGGGTTACCGAAGGGCCACACACCCAACCCGAGTGGAGCCCTTCATGAACGCCCCCCGCACACTGCTCTCCCTTGCCGGCGCTCCGGCCCACCCCTCGCCGTTCGACCGCGCGGCGCTCGTCATCGTCGACGCCCAGGCGGAGTACCTGCGCTCCGGAAACCTGCCGCTGCCCGGCGTCGACGCCGCCGTGGCGGAGACGGCGCGCCTGCTCGAGCTGGCCCGCCGCCATGGCACGCCTGTCTTCCACATCGTGCATCACGGCGCTGCCGGCGGCCCCATCTTCGACCCGCAGGGGCCGGGGAGCGCCATCGTTCCCGCGCTGACTCCCCGGGACGGCGAGGCGGTGGTGACCAAGGGGCTGCCGAACTCCTTCGCCGGGACGGACCTGCACGCCCGCATCACGGCGACCGGCCGGAAGGAGCTCATCGTCGTCGGCTTCATGACGCACATGTGCATCTCGGCCACGGTCCGCGCGGCCCTCGACCTCGGCTACCGCAACACGGTGGTGGCCGCGGCCACGGCGACGCGAGACCTGCCCGACATGCAGGGTGGCGTGGTCCCTGCCGCCGAGCTGCAGCGCAACGAACTCGCCGCGCTGGCCGACCTCTTCGCCGTGGTGGTGAAGGACAGCGGCGCCTGGGGGTAGGGGCATGCCCCTCCTCGCTGGGGGCCCGTGCCTGATGCCCTTCGGCGTCAGGCAGGGCCCCGCCCCACGGCGAGCATCAAGCCATCACCCCGCGGCTTCGAGAGAAGATGAGCCCCGTTTTCTGGACTGCGCCGATGCAGAGGAAGTCGCCGGAGTCGAAGCCGACATGGAGGACTCGCTGGGCGGCATCACCCAGGAGCGTCGGCCCCATGAGCTTTGCGAGGTGCCTGACAGCGAGTGCGGCGTACGCAAGACACAAGGGGTATTCGGCGTCGTTCCCAAGGCCGTTCTCGCGCCCGTAGGCCACGCGGTAGATGGCATCAAGGACGGTGGAGCTCGCGTCGGGCGTGTCCCCGCCCCAGCGCTGTCGAAAAAGCCATTCGGGGTCGTTTGCGTCGTACGGTGCCCCGAGGACATGGAGGTCCGCGGTGACGCGACCCTGTACGACCGGGTTGAACAGGCCGAACCACAGGCCGGTCACCGGAGCTGGGGGGGCCATCGTCCGAATCACGGTTTCGAGCCACCGCTGGAGCTGTTGGAGATCGCCGGCGGCATCCAGGTTTCGGAGGGCGGACCAGTCCGGGTGAGGACGTGCCGTCTCGCAGAACTCGATGATGCGCAGGAGCCCTTCCGTGACGGGGAGGTCCGACTTCACCGCGCCGTCGATCTCACCAAGGAGCTTGCTGAAGTTGTACGGGGGCATGGAGGTGTTCCAGTTGATGAAGGTCCATCCGCGACCAGGAGTCAGATTGGAGGCCTGGCACTGGGTTCATGGGTGGTTGAGAAGAGGCAGCAACGCTCGGAACCTATCTCAACAGGAAGGGGGAAAAGCGACCTACCTGGGAGGTTGAAGCAGGATGATGCGCCAAGAGCAGGTCTGCGCGACGGCTTCATTACCACGGGAGCGCCTGTCCTGGCTGCTTCTTGCTTTACAGATATAGCTTGAGTTTCATGTTTCTGAAGCGTTGCGTATTGGCCCCTGCCGGGCGAGTGCCACGCCAAGGAATGCCATGACTCCGCGCTGGTGGGTTCCGCTGCTGCTGACACTGCTCGTTGGGTGCAGCACGTCTACAAGGGCCGTGCGCCTGGACACGGGGCGGGGCGGGCTCCTCGTCTACGCGCCGTCCACGGATGTCAAGCCGGTGAAGTTGGACGACGAGGCGTTCGCGGAGGTCGTGCAGAAACTGGGGCGCGATGTCCCAGTCTCCGCGCACCCTCGGGATGCCGCCTTCCGGTTGCTCGCAGAATCCCTACGGCCTCGCGCCTACTCACAGGTTCGAGGGCACCTGGGGCTCGTCTCCGTAAAGGATCCCCAGCGAGGCCGTCTCCTGATGCAGGGGGAACCGACTGAAGGCCCTGAACTGGCGAGTGCCTACGGGCGCTGGTGCAAGCGCAAAGGTTCCACGGGAGACTGCCTGCATTTGCTGGAGGATGGCCCGACGCTGGACGAGGAGGCCAGGCGAATCCTGGCGTTCCAGATCGCCCTGGACTCAGTCTGGGACGAGACCGCCGAGGCCCTGGAAGACCTGGCTGACAGAGACGCGGTTGTTGCCATGCTGGCCACCACGGGCGCCGTCTATCTTGGTCTCTGGTTGCTCCCGGAGCCGGTGAGCAAAGGCGTGGCCGCAGTCCTGACGGTCGGGCTCATCGCCTATCTCGGCTGGGACACCGTGTGGAGTCTCATCCAGGGATTCCGGGTGCTGGCTGCACAAGCGCAAATGGCAACCTCCTTCGACGAGCTGCGGCAGGCAGGGGAGCGGTACGGAGAGGTGATGGGGACGCACGCCGCGCGGGCGTTCGTCATGCTCGCCATGGCAGCACTGGGCAACACGGCGCAGACGCTGGCCGCGAGGGTTCCGACGCTTCCCGGTTCAGCGCAAGCCTCGTTGGTGGGGGCGAAGCAGGGAGGCTTCCGGCTCGCGGCGGCCGGGCAGGTCACCTCCGTGGCGGTGGCACCAGGAGGCGTCATCACCATTGCCTTGGACCCGGACGCTGTCGCAGACACGGCACGCGGCACACGCGCCGTGGCGTCCGAGCCGGTGGCGACAGCCACCCACGAGCACCACATCGCCACGAACAAATGGTGGGATTCCACCGCGAGCGACGGCCCATGGTCGCCCAGGTTTCAGACGCTCTTCGACCAAGCAGGCATGTCACTGGACGACGCGGCGAACAGGGTCCCTGTCAGGGGCCACAAGGGGCCACACCCGAAGGAGTACCATCAGGCCGTATACGAGCGACTTCGCGACGCCCTGGAGGATTGCAGCACCATGCATCAATGCAGGGAGGCGCTGACGAAGGCTCTCAAGGTGCTCGCCGAGGAGGTCTCGACGTCGGGCACCAAGCTCAACAAACTGGTCACCAAGAGCTAGGCGCGTCAGGATCGCTGCATGGCAAGCCGGTACTACAGGCTGACGGAAGATCTCGGCATCCCGGACCGATGGCAGCTGGGTAGCCCAGTCGACCAACGCGGCCAGACGGTGAACCCCTGGCAGTTCACCAAGGGGAACTCCGTGCATTTCGATGAGGGCCTGAGGATGCCCATAAGCGTGAGCGGAAAGCCCCTCGACTTCACGCTGGCGGGACTGGACATTCCCGTCATCAAGTCCAACGTCGCGGCGATGCTAACGGAGATGGCTCCCGGTGACGTGCAGCTTGTCCCAGTGGAAATTGATTCGCAGTCGGGGACATGCCGCATCCTCGTGGTGACTCGACTCATCCGGTGCATCGACGACAACGCCTCGGAGGAGGTGCGCTACTGGAAGCCGGAGGATGGACGCCCGGAGAAGGTCGGCAAGTACCGGGCGGTGTCCGGCATGCGCATCGACCCGACAAAGGTAGGCAACGCCAAGGTCTTCCGGACCTGGGGGTGGACCATCGCGCTCATCGTGTCCGAGGACATCAAGGACGCGCTGGAGCGCGCGGGCGTCACGGGCTGCCAGTTCGAAGAGGTTACCGGTCCGAGCGCCATCAGCCCGGAAGAGCGCGAACGCAACCGGAGACTCATCGAGCTGCGTGAGCAGACGGACGCGGCTCGCCAGGGCTTCTGGCGCACCCTGGGGACGCTGGACGAAGAGGTCTTCATCCCCATCGTCGTCGGTGGCGGCTGGCCGGCCCGGCGCCAGGTCTGGCGCGTCATCCACCGCCCCGAAGAGCGCACCCTGCTGGTGACGGACGGACTGTCGGACTTCTTCGTGGACCCGGTGGCGCCGTCCGTCGGCTTCGGTCTGGAGCTGGCGCTGGAGACGAACGAGCCCCTCGGAGAGGTCGAGAAGAGCTGGGCCCTGCTGCTCCTGGAGCGGGTGGGGGACGAGCTCGCGGACCATGAGCGGGTGCGCGAGAAGGTGAAGGCGGGCCTCATGTCGTTGGAGGTCTCGGGCCAGGGCATGCCCGAGTCGCTCCTGACGAAGGAGGGCAGGGTGGGGGTGCTGCTGGGAATGGAGTCGAGCGCGCTGCCAGGGCGCTTCACCATGCCGGCCGGTGAGGTGCGGCTGGTCACCGTGAAGGCGCTCATGCCCGTGGAACTGGCATACCTTCTAGAGCACGGGACGCACGGTCGGGACGAGCTGGTGCGGCGCTTCGCACAGGAAGGACAGGGGCACCTGTCTCGCGCCTGGCGCCGGCCCGTGGTGTGACTGACGGCGGGACGTCTCTCGCCCGCCCTCTCAGTCCCAGACGAACAGCCACTTCAAGCCCTTCCCCAGACCGTAGAACACCCAGCCCACGGGGCCGGGGCGCACGGGGCGCTGGAACTCCAGGCTCACCGTGGCCAGCGCCACCTGGTCCTCCAGCGACTGCACCCGGGCCTTCAGCGACTCGTACTCCGCGGTGACGCGCTCCAGCTCCCGCTCCACGCGGAGGGTGTCCTCCACCGTGACGGCCCGCTGGAGCAGCTCCAGGTAGCGCTCCCGGACGCGCTCCACGTTGGCCAGGCGGACCTTCAAATCCTGGTGCGCCTCCGTCACGTCGTCGGCCGTCACCGTCTGCTTCGCCACCTTGCCCAGCCCGGACACGGCCCCGAGAAACCCGTCCAGGCGCTCCGCGGGCACCCGCACCGTGGCCGACTCGGACGTCACCCGCCAGGCGTAGCCACCGTGCTCCTTCACCAGGGCCACGGCGTGCTTCGGGCCCTGCTCCGGGTCCGAGCGCTCCAGCTCCACCGAGGCGGTGCGGATGATGGACCGGTTCGCCTCGAGCGCCCCCGGGGCGCCTCCGGAGCCGGACACCATGCCCTCCCGGGACGGTATCGACGACTTCGCGGTGGAACAGGCGGCGAGGGCGAGCAGCGAGGCAAGGAAGAGGGGACGCACGGAGCTCCTTTATGCTCCAGGACGCGCGCGGGACGCCCGCGGTTCCGTGCGCCCCGTGCGGCCGGGGTCCTTCGATTCAGCGGTGACTGCGGGGCCCCCTCTTCAGGAGGCCCGGACCGAGGGGACCTGGACGGGCGTCAACCCATCCCCCTCGTAGTAGATGCTGGCGCTGCCCTTCTCATAGACGACGAGTACCCGATCGCTCTGCTCCAGCAGGTCGGAGGCTTTCTCCGTGGCCTTGCGAACCAGGGCGTCGAACTCCACCGGGCGCTGCTTGCTACCCGCCCGGACTGTCACGACTGGCATGCGGTGTCCCGCTCCTTGTGTCCCGCGGCAGGAGGTTCCAGGAAGGACCCGGCCCCCGCCCATCCGCGAGTAACGAGCGTGTCATAGCCAACGGAACACTTCGTTGACAAGCGCCGGGCACCGTGGCGGGAAGGAAGTCCCATGAACCGCAAGCTCCTCGTCCCGCTGCTCTTCTCGCTGGGCCTCGCCCCGGTCGCCGCCAGCGCCCAGGCGGCGCGCCCTCCCGAGCACACCTCGCCCACGCCGGCCTGGCTCCCCCGGGGCTTCCTGCTGGGTACCACCCTCCGTGAGGGGGTCATCACCCCCCGGGTGAAGGTGCAGTGGCAGTTCACCTTCTTCCAGCAGCCCAAGGACGCCTTCGCCCTGCTGCTGGAGGGCGGCCTGGGGTGGGCCGTCGGCTTTCCGGACCCTCGGGCGGACCAGCCGCACACCTTCGTCGGCTCCTTCTATGAGCACTCCGCCCAGGTGGGCATCGGCTACCGCAACCACCTGCCGGACGACGTGCACTGGGGCTTCCAGGTGACGGGCGGGCCCGTCTTCTACGGTGCCCACTTCGACGGCGGCCTCCCGGCGGACCGCCGCACCGCCGGCATCATCGAAGGCCGCATCCACCTGGGCTACCAGTTCGGCGCGATGGCGGCGGGCGTCGCGGTGGGCTACTCCGAGCCCTTCGGCCTCAAGCGCCGCAGCCTCGGGCGCTTCTTCCCGGGTGGCCCACTGTTCGGGTTGTTCGTGGATTGGCGCTAGATTCCGCGTACAGTGCACTGGCGGACATCTTCCATCCGCACCCCCGGTATGTCCGAGCTGCTCAGCGCCCATGTCTCGCGGTACCTGCGCAACCGCGGCGAGTTCGAGCGCCAGCTGCCGCCCGCGCTGCTCGTCTTCACTCCGCCTGCCCTGACAGGCGGAAGGGAGCAGGACGACGAGTACCGGCTGAAGACGGTGACGAACGCGGGGGCTCCCACGCTGGGGGCGAACGAGTCGGTGGTGTTCCCGGTGCTGAAGTCGCGGACGAATGCCTTCGGCCGGGGCATCACCGTCGGGCGCACGGGCAACAACGACGTGGTGCTGGACGACGGGAGTGTGTCCCGATTTCACGCGTGGTTTGCGCGGGCGGAGGGGCACGAGGGCTTCCTCCTGACGGACGCGGGCTCCAAGAATGGCTCCTGGCTGGGAGGGGCACGACTTACCCCCCGGCGGGCCATGCCCGTGGAGGACGGGGCCCGGCTGCGTTTCGGACAGGTGGAGGTGGCCTTCTACACGGCCAGCGGTTTTCTCCGGATGCTGACGGTGAGGATGGCTCCCTGAGCCTTGCCACGTCTTCGGCGGCCTGCGTAACGTGCGGAGTCGCCCTCTGTCACACACGGGAGTGTTCGCGGTGGCCTTGACCACAGAAGCCTTCGGACTGACTGACGTAGGCCGCAAGCGGCAGCACAACGAAGACGCGATGCTGGTGGACTCACCGCTCGGCCTCTACGTCGTGGCCGACGGCATGGGCGGCCACGCGGCCGGAGAGGTCGCCAGCGCCCGGGCCACCGAGGTCGTCAAGCAGCACATCACCGCCAACCGGCACCTGCTGAAGGACCTGGGGAACAACCCCACGGCGGACAGTCGCTCGGCGGCGGCGGCGCTGGTGGAGGTGGCCGTGCAGCGCGCCTGCGCGGACATCTACCGCACGGCGATGACGGACGCGTCCAAGCGCGGCATGGGCACGACGTTCGTGTGCCTCGCGGTGGGCGGCAACAAGGGCGTCATCGGCCATGTCGGTGACAGCCGCGTCTACCTCGTGCGCCACGGCCAGTGTCACCGGCTGACCGAGGACCACACGCTGGTGGCCGCGCAGCTCAAGGCCGGCACGATTACGAAGGAGCAGGCCGCCGCGTCGCAGTACCGCAACGTGATTACGCGCGCGGTGGGCATCCAGGAGTCCGTCCAGGTCGACACGCTCATCGTGGACCTGGTGCCCAACGACGTGTTCATCCTCTGCTCGGACGGCCTGCACGGCTACGTCGAGGACGAGGAAATCCTCCCGCTGGTGTCCAGCATGGCGCCGGCGGACCTGCCCAAGCGCTTCATCGACATCGCCAACGAGCGCGGCGGCAAGGACAACATCACCGCGGTGGTGGTGAAGATAGCCGGCGAGGGCGCCACCGCCAGCGAGGAGACGAGCGAGGCGCAGTCGCGCATGGAGGCGCTGCGCAAGATTCCGCTCTTCCGTCACCTCACCTACAAGGAGCAGACGGCGGTGTTGTCCATCGCCACGACGCGCACGTACCCGGCGGGCCGGGAAATCGTCGTGGAGGGGCAGCCGGGCGAGGAGCTCTTCGTCGTCATCCGCGGCCGGGTGGCGATTGAGAAGAACGGGGTGGAGATTGCCGAGCTGCGCGCCGGCGGCCACTTCGGGGAGATGGGGCTCATCGACAACGCGCCGCGCTCGGCGACGGTGCGGGCCACCGAGCCCACGCGCACCATGGTCATCTCCCGTCCGGACCTGATGGGGCTGATGAAGCGCGAGTCCATCCTCGCGGTGAAGATGCTCTGGAGCTTCGTGCAGGTGCTGAGTGACAGGCTCCGCGCCACCAACTCCGAGCTGAGCGAGGCCCGCCAGGAGCTGGCCGTCGCCCAGGCCATCCAGCCCTTCGCGGAGGAGTGAGGAGCACCGCGCCATGAGCCCACGTCCCCCGAAGTCACCTCGCGGAGTGTCCTCCCCGCGTCAGACCGGCCGGGTACGGTCTCGGCGTACCGTTTCTGGAGGGCGCATGGCGAGGGCGGCGGGTGGGGATGTGATGGTGCGGCTGATTGGCGAGGTGGCGGAGCTGCGGGAGGACATGCGGACGACCCAGATGGACGTGCGGGTCATCTCGTCCAGCCTGGGCTCCATCATCGCCAACGTGGGGTCCATGAACGTGGGCATGGGCTCCATGAGAGCGGGGATGGAGGCCATGCGGTCGAGCATGGATTCCATGCGAGCGGGCATGGACTCCATGATGTCGAACATGGAGTCGATGACGTCGCACCTGGAAACCATGTTGGTGAGGACGCGTTCCATGGAGGAGCGCTTCCAGCGCATGGAGTCCAACACGGGGCGCCTGGCGCGGCTGCTGGGGACCCTGGCGGAATCGACGAGCGAGCGCTTCGACAGGGTGGAGAAGCGGCTCGACGCCCTCGAGGACAAGCACTAGCGCCTCGGACAGCCGGCCCGGACAGCGTCCTTTCCAGGACGCGTCCGGAATTTCCACCGGGAATTGCCAGTTCCGGGCCGGACCGCGCGTTATGGTCCTCGCGGCGTGCGCATGCGCAACTGGATCCTCATAGGGTTGACGGCGGCCCTGCTGGTGGCGGCGGCCGCCTGGTACGCGTCAGGCCCGGAGCGGCCTTCCATCGCGACGTCCGAGGCGCCGAAGGCCCCGGCGCTCCCCGCGTTCTCCGCGGTGGACGTGTCGTCCGGCACCAACGAAGGGCTCACCCTGACGGGCCGCGTGCTCGACGCCTCGGGCCGTCCGGTGTCGGGCGCCGAGGTGTCCCTGGCGTCCAGCGCGGAGAAGACGCTCGACGACGTCCGCTGCGACGAGTGCCAGCAGGCCCTGCTGTCCTGCCAGGCGCGCGAGACGTCGCTGCAGACGCTGACCTTCTTCGAGCACCAGCACGGCTTCCTCACCCCGCGCGCCACCACGACGACGGACGCCCAGGGTCGCTTCCGCTTCGAGCACCTGGCGGGTGTCGCCTTCTCCGTCTGGGCCCAAGCGCCCGGGCTGGGCGTGGCGCTGCGCGAGCGCGCCGCCCCCGGAGACCCGGTGGAGCTGTACCTCCCGCCGCTGCGCAGCATTGGCGGACAGGTGGTGGACGACGCGGGCCAGCCGGTGC
>JBKGHK010000281.1:0-12356 GCA_046520375.1 Pyxidicoccus sp. 3LFB2 | reverse complement strand
CGCGGTGACGGTGTGGGGGAAGGCGGACCGGGCCTCGCGCCTGGTGGTCGAGTGGAGCGAGGACCCCCGCCTCGTGAAGGGCGTGCGCCGGGTGGAGGGGCCGTCCCTGACGGAGCCTCCGACTTCACCGGCGTGGTGGACCTCACGGGCCTGCCGGCCGGGCGCGAGGTCCACGTGCGGGTGCTCGCGGAGGACGGAGGCCGCGCGGGTGAGGCCTGGCAGGGGCGCTTCCTCTCCGCGCCGGACGCGGCCCGCGACCTCCACTTCACCTGGAGCGCGGACGTATGCGGGCAGGGCTGGGGCATCAACCCCGAGTGGGGCGGCTACCGGGGCTATGCCGCCATGCGCGCGCTGCACCCCGACTTCTTCCTGCACGTGGGCGACGCCATCTACGCGGACAACCCGCTGCTGCCGGAGGTGACGCTGCCGGATGGCCGCGTGTGGAAGAACCGCGTCACCCCCGCGAAGTCCAAGGTGGCCGAGACGCTGGACGAGCTGCGCGGCAACTTCGCCTACAACTTCCTGGACGAGCACCTGCGCGCCTTCGCCCGCGAGGTGCCCATCGCCTACCAGTGGGACGACCACGAGGTGCGCAACAACTGGTACCCGGGGCGCAGCCTCGCGGATGACCCGCGCTACACGCAGGTGTCGGACGCGGGCGTGCTGGGGACGCGGGCCCGGCAGGCCTTCTTCGAGTACGCACCGGTGGGCGGCGCGGCGCGCGCGGAGGGCCGCATCCACCGGCAGCTCTCCTACGGGCCGCACCTGGACGTGTTCATCCCCGACGTGCGCGCCTTCCGGGGCCCCAACACCGTCAACCGCCAGGAGCGCCCCGGCGCCGAGACGACCTTCCTGGGCCGCGCGCAGCTGGACGGGCTGAAGGCGGCCCTGGCCGCGTCCACCGCCACCTGGAAGGTGATTGCCACCAGCATGCCGCTGGGGCTCGTCATCGCCGACGGGCAGCACGCGGACGGCCCCCACATGGAGGCCTGGGCCAATGGTCCGGGGGCTCCCTTGGGACGTGAGCTGGAGCTGGCCGAGCTGCTGTCCTTCCTCAAGGCCCGCCAGGTGCGCAACGTGCTCTTCCTCACCGCGGACGTGCACTACCCGGCCGCGCACCACTACCACCCGGACCGCGCGCGCTTCCGCGACTTCGACCCGTTCTGGGAGTTCGTCGCGGGGCCGCTGCACGCGGGCACCTTCGGTCCCAACCCGCTGGACGACACCTTCGGCCCCGAGGTCCGCTGGCAGCGCCCCGGCACGGTGATGAACGCGGCGCCCTGGGATGGACAGCAGTACTTCGGCAGCGTGCGCATCGCCGGGAAGAGCGGGGCGCTCACCGTGGCGCTGCACGACCTCACCGGCGCGGCCCTCCACCAGGTGGAACTGGAGCCCCAATCATGATGACGGCCGTGCTGGCCACGGCCCTCGCGGGGACCGGCGCCGTGCTGTGGCTGCTCTTCTGGAAGAAGTCCCCGCACCCGGAGCGCTGCGACCGGTGCGACGGTCCCCGCGTGCGGCTCGACGAGACGTCGGAGGACCCGCACCTCACCGAAGCGCAGCGTCATGAGGAGCAGCGCGGCGCGGCGGACTACGACGTCTGGTGGTGTGGGGCGTGTGAGCGGGGCATGGTGGTGCGCCACGCGCTGCTCTCCACCACGCGCCGGGTGAGCTGCGAGAAGTGCGGGAAGGGCACCGTCAATGAAGTCGCGAGAACGCTCAGCCCCGCCACGCAGGCGCAGGGCGGCGAGTTCCTCATCCAGCTGTCGTGTGAGGGCTGCGGCCACCAGCAGAAGTTCTGGCGGTACACGCCGCGCCTGTCCGCGAGGTGAGCGCTTCGCTCACGCCGTCAGCACGAGCTTGACGATTTCCGGAGGGCTGCCGACGCGCATGGGCGGCCCCCAGAAGCCGCAGCCCCGGCTGACGTAGATGTGCGAGTCACCGTGCTGATAGAGCCCCGCCGAGTGCTCCCACGCCAGCCCGATGAAGAACGTCATCGGCACGAGCTGCCCGCCATGGGTGTGGCCGGAGACCTGGAGGTCCATGCCCCGCTCGGCGGCGACGGTGAAGTTCGCGGGCTGATGCGCGAGCAGCACCGCGGCTCGGTCCGGGTCTCTTCCCTGGAGCGCGAGGTCCAGGTCATAGCCCTTCTTGTTCCGGCGCCGGCCGCCGCTCCAGTCGTCCACGCCCACCAGGTCCAGTGACGCGCCCGCGTCACCGATGCGCACGTGGCGGTTGCGCAGCACCTGGATGTCGAGCGACTGGAGGAACGCCGTCCACTCGTCGTCGCCGGAGTAGTAGTCGTGGTTGCCGGTGACGAAGTAGCTGCCGTAGCGGGACTTCAGCCCGGCGAGCGCGGCCACGTGTCCGCCCAGCGAGTGCACGTCCCCGTCCACCAGGTCGCCGGTAATCGCGAAGAGGTCCGGCTTCAGCGCATTGGCCTGCTGGACGAGGGCGTCCATGTACCGGCGCTGGATGAAGTGGCCCACGTGAATGTCCGTGAGCTGGACGATGGAGAGGCCATCCAGCGCCCTGGGCAGCTTCGGAATCTTCACCGCCACCTCGGTCACCAGGGGCGGGGAGAAGGCGCGCCAGCTCCCATACGAGGCCAGACCGCCGCCCGCGACGAAGGCGCCACCCGCCATCGTCCGCGCGAGGAAGCGGCGCCGGTCCTCATCCACCGCGGGGGCGGGGGTTGGCTCCAGGCGCGCCGTCACCGGGGCTGCCACGGCGGGTGCCGCCTTCCGGGGAAGGACCCGCCGCGCCACGGCGGCGAGCCCCCGGCCGGCGTCCAGCACGAGGAGCGCGATGACGAGACAGAGCGCCACGCCCATCCACGTGTACGTCGCCATGGTGACGGCGCCGGCGAGCTGCTCGGGCAGGGCGTCCAGGACCGTGCGCCGGGCCATCAGCACGAGCGTCATGAGACCGAGCACGGCCAGCGCCAGGAACCTCGCCAGGCGGCCGTGCAGGAGCTGACGCACCAGTCGCCGGTACAGGTACAGGTGGCCCAGCACGGCGCCGAGCCCGATGAGCATCGAGAAGGAGAAGATCCGGAACGGCATTCGGTGCAACCCACGGGTGGGGACGGGAGGGAAAGGTACCACGGGCGGACACCGCTTCCCGGTGCCGCCAGCGCCTGGAGTGAGTAATGGACAGGCACCCCGGCCGCAGGCCCAGGGGTGGCGCGGATGTTCCCGGTGGCGCCAGCTCGTGCGGCTACATTCCTGCCGTCGGCCCCAGCGGATTACTCAGGAGCGTTCATGGACAAGGTCATCGTCATCACGGGAGCCAGCGCGGGCATCGGCGCGGAGCTGGCGCGGCAGGCAGGCGGGAAGGGCGCGAAGCTGGTGCTGGCCGCGCGCAGGAAGCCGGAGCTGGAGGCTGTCGCCACGGGCTGTGGGAGCGAGGCCCATGCCGTGGTCACCGACGCCACCCGGCGCGAGGACATGGAGCGTCTGCGTGACGCGGCGCTGGCGCGCTTTGGCCGCATCGACGTCTGGGTGAACAACGCGGGGCGCGGCATCACCCGCTCGGTGCTGGAGCTGACCGACGAGGACATGGACTCCATGTGGCGCGACAACGTGAAGAGCGCGCTCTACGGAATGCAGGCGGTGCTGCCCCACTTCCAGTCGCGCAACGCGGGGCAGATTGTCAACGTCTCCAGCGGGCTGGCCCGGCTCCCGCTCGCGCCGTTCCGCTCGGCGTACAGCGCGGCGAAGCACGCGCTCAACGGACTCAGCGCCTGCCTGCGGATGGAGCTCTTGCAGACGCATCCGGGCATCACGGTGACGGTGGTGATGCCGGGCGTCGTCGCCACGGAGTTCGGCAACAACGCGCTCGGCGGCGGCCCGGACTCGCGCGTGCTCCCGGGCGCCCAGAGCGTCGAGGACGCCACGAAGGTCATCGTCGAGGTCATCGAGCACCCACGCCCCGAGGTCTACACCCAGCCGGCGATGCAGGCCGAGGTGGAGCGCTACTACCGCGACGTGGGCGCCTTCGAGCGGGAGGCGGCGGCACGCTTCCGGCGCTGACCTCGCCTCTCGGTGGCGACCCGGCTACGCCTGGAACGCCTGCGTGAGCTTCGAGATGGCCGCCGGGAGGCCCCGGACCCGGAGCTTCCTGCCGTGCTCGTCGAACTCCTGGGTGAGCACGGTGGTGTGCTCGTACACCTCGCCGATGCGTCCCTGGCTGGCGTACGGAATCACCAGGTCGGCTTCGACCATCGACGCCTCGAAGAAGCGGATGAGGGTCTGCCGCAGCGCCGCCACGTCGTCCGGCTGGTGGGCCGAGAGCAGGATGGCGTCCGGGTGCCGGGCCAGCAGCGCCTCCCGCGCCGCCGCGTCCAGCCGGTCCACCTTGTTCAACAGCAGCTTGCTCGGGACGACCTCCGCGCCAATCTCGCGGAGCACCGTGCGGGTGACCTCGAGCTGCGCATCCCAGGTCGGGTCGGACGCATCCACCACGTAGAGCAGCAGCGAGGCCTCCAGCGCCTCGTCCAGCGTGGAGCGGAAGGACGCGACGAGGTCATGCGGCAGCTTCTGGATGAAGCCCACCGTGTCGGAGACGAGGATGCGCGGCTTGGTCTCCGGGTGCAGCGCGCGCACCGTGGTGTCGAGGGTGGCGAAGAGCTGGTCGGCGACCAGCACCTCGCTGCCGGTGAGCGCGCGCATCAGTGAGGACTTGCCCGCGTTGGTGTAGCCGACCAGCGCCACGCGGAGCTGGTCCCTGCGCGCATACCGGCGGTGGTCCTGCTCGCGCTCGATGGCGGCCAGGCCCTCGCGCAGCTCCGCGAGCCGGTCGCGAATCTTGCGCCGGTCCAGCTCCACCGCGGAGTCACCGGCGCCACGGCCCTGCTGGCGTTCCCGGCCTCCCGAGGACTCACGCAGCCGGGGCGCGAGGTAGTTGAGGCGGGCAATCTCCACCTGCATGCGCGCCTCGTGGCTCCTCGCGTGCCGGTGGAAGATGTCGACGATGACGCCGGTGCGGTCCATCACCTGCGCGCCGGTGGCCTTCTCCAGGTTGCGAAGCTGGCTCGGCGACAGCTCATGGTCGACGACCACCACCGTGGGGCGCTGCGTGACGTCCCCATCGCTCGGGACGTCCGTGTCCCCGGCGAGTTCGGTCTCTTCCTCCTCGTCCTCCGCGTCGGAAGCCTCCAGCTCAGGCTCCTCGGTGCCGGGTTGCTCCGAGCCAGCCTCCGCCTCGGCTTCCGCCTCGGCCTCCCAGCGCGCGCGGGCCTTGGTGGTCCGGTCTCTCGCGCCCGACGTAATCACGCCGGGCCCTCCGGTGAGCGCGGCCAGCTCCTTGAGCTTCCCCGTACCGAGCACCGTGCCGGAGGCCAGGCTCGAGCGGCGCTGGGACACCGTCGCCACGGTGTCGTACCCCAGCGTGTGTACCAGCCGCTTGAGCTCCGCCAGGTCCGCGGCGTGCTCCGTGTCCGAGACGCTGGGGAACTGGACGCCGACGAGGACGGCGCGAGGGCGAATGGGAACGGGGGTCTTCGACATGCGGACGCTCGTAACACGTCGGGGCCCTGGACGACGCGCCGAGTTCGCATGGGCGGGAGCACCGGACCCGGCAGTCAGGGGCCCTGCCCGGATACGGGGCGCCAGCCGGGGCAGGGGACGCTGTGCCTCCTTGCTCCCCTCGCGCCTTTCGGTCCGGAGGCGTCTGCCGGTGGGATAGGGTGCCCGCCATGACCTTCGCTTCCCTCGGGCTCTCGGAGCCGCTCGTCCGCGCCATGACCGACCTCGGCTGCGTCGAGCCGACGCCGGTGCAGCGCGCCGCCATCCCCGCGGTGCTGCGGGGCGGTGACGTGTGGGCCTCGGCGCCGACGGGCTCGGGAAAGACGGCGGCGTTCCTCCTGCCCGTCCTGGAGGCCCTGGGCGCGAGCCCTGGCGGCTCCCCCCGGCGGACGCGGGCCCTGCTCGTCGTCCCCACGCGCGAGCTCGCCGCCCAGGTGGCCCAGGCCGTCGAACAGTACGGCCGGCATCTCCCCCGGAAGCTGAAGACCTGTCTCGCGGTCGGTGGCGTCTCGGCGAACCCGCAGATGATGGCGCTCCGTGGGGGCGCGGACGTCGTGGTGGCCACGCCCGGCCGCGCGCTGGACCTCGTGGACCAGAACGCGCTCCGGCTCTCCACGGTGGAGACGCTGGTGCTCGACGAGGCCGACCAATTGTTGTCGCTGGGCTTCGCCGATGAGCTCAACCGCCTGCTCGCGCTGCTCCCCGCGCGGCGGCAGAACCTCCTGTTCTCCGCCACGTTCCCCCCCGGAGTCCGGGCGCTCGCCGAGAAGCTGCTGCACGAGCCCACGCGGGTCGACGTCGGCGCGGCTGAGATGCCCTCGGCGGACCTCATCGTCCAGCGCGCCATCGAGGTCGACGCCGGGAAGCGCACGATGCTGCTGCGCCACCTCATCGAGACGCATGCGTGGTCCCACGTCCTCACCTTCGTGGCCAGCCGGTATGGCGCGGACCATGTCGCGCTGAAGCTGAACCGCGCCGGCATCACCGCGACGGCCCTGCACGGAGAGCTCAGCCAGGGGGCGCGCACGCAGGCGCTCGCGGACTTCAAGGCGAAGCGCGTGAAGGTCCTCGTCGCCACGGATGTCGCCGCACGTGGCCTCGATATCGTGCAGCTGCCCGCGGTCGTGAACTACGACCTGCCTCGCTCACCCGTGGACTACCTGCACCGGATTGGCCGCACGGGCCGGGCAGGGGAGCCGGGCATGGCCATCAGCTTCGTCAGTGCGGACACCCAGGCCCACTTCAAGCTCATCGAGCGACGCCACGGGCTGAGCCTCCCGCGCGAGCGGCTCGCGGGGTTCGAGCACGTCGACGTCCCCGCGCCGCCGCCCCTCGACGTGAATGGTGGCGTGAAGGGGAAGCGGAAGAGCAAGAAGGACAAGCTCCGCGAGGCCGCGGCCGCGGCAGCCGCCGTCGCTCCGAAGGGCCCTACGCCCCGGAGATAGACGGGCCGGAGCGGCAGCCATGGCCGCCGCGTGCCTCGCGCCTCAGCAACGCCTCAGAAGCGCAGCAGGACCGCGTCGTACCCACCCGCGCTGGTGTTGCCCCCGAGGCCGCCATACGTGTGGCCCGTCACGTAGGCGCTGCCCTGGGCATCCACGGCCACACCGCGCCCCACGTCGGGGTTCGAGGTGCCGAGCACGTGCGTCCCGACCTTGTTCCCCAGCCCGTCGTAGCGCGTGAGGAACACGTCATTGCCTCCAACATGGGCATTCCCATCGAACGCGCTGTTCGTGTACCCCGTGACGTTGACGGTGCCATCCGCCGCCACGGCGATGCCCTGGCCGTAGTCGGGGCTGGCTCCACCCAGCAGGCGGCTCCACAGCCGGTTGCCCTGGGCGTCGTAGCGGGCCACCAGCGCGTCATAGATGCCCGCGTTCGTGTTCGAATCCACGGTGCCGTCGGTGTAGCCCGTGAGGTACGGGTCTCCGTCGGGGCCCACGGCCACGGCGGTGCCGTAGTCGATGCTGCCCGCGTCCACCTGCCGCACCCACTGCTGCGCGCCGAGGATGTTGGTCTTCATCAGGAACAGGTCGGTGCCATTCGGCACGGTGGTGCCATCCAGGCTGCCGTAGGTGTAGCCCGTGACGTAGAGGTCATTATTCGGCGACACCGCTAGCCCCAGGGCCACGTCACTCGCGGGGGAGCCGAGCTGCTGCAGCACGTACGGGTTGCCGCCCGTGTCGTACAGGCCCACGAAGATGTCGTAGTTCTTCGGGTTGCCGCCGTTCTGGAAGCTGCCGCCCGTGTAGCCCGCGATGAGGATGGCGTCGCCCGCACCACGGACGAGGCCGGTGACGAAGTCATCCATGACGGTTCCGCGCTGGCGCAGGAAGAGCCGGTTGCCCTGCGCGTCGAACTTGGCGAAGTAGAAGTCCGCGCCGCCCGCGTTGACGTAGAAGTCGAAGCCGCCCCACGTATAGCCGGCGAGGTACACGTTGCCCGCCGAGTCGGTGGTCACCGCCGTGACGCGGTCATCTCGCCGCGTGCCCAGCTGGCGCACCCACTGCAACGTACCGGCCGTGTCGTACTTCGCGAGGAAGACATCCCAGCTCCCGGCGGCCGGCGTCGTGTCGAGCTGGCCCGACGTCTGCCCGACGACGTAGACGCTGTCACCCGAGACCGTCACCGCCTGCGCCTGCTCATCCCAGAGGGTCCCAAGCTGCCGAACCCAGGAGGGAGGAGCCACCTGCGCTTCGGCCGTTACCGGCATGGCGAGGGTGCTCATGGCCCCGGCCAGCCCCAACATGCGCCACAAGGACTGCTTCATCACGTGGACTCCGTTCGAGAAGGATGCGCAGCGCATTCTCCGCACGCGACTGACAGTCATCCGTTCATCTCTGGATACGTCCCGTGCCGGAATCTGTCGCAGCCTCAGAAGGAATTCGCTGGAGCTTGCGCTGCAGGAACGCGCGCTCGACCTCATTCGCCGTGCGCGCAACGCGGCCTCGTACGCCCTCCGGGCCTCCCCGTTGCGAGCCAGTCGCACGAGGAGGTCGGCGCGCACCGCATGGAACAGGTAGTAGCCCTCCAGGTCGAGCGCGTCCACGAGGGCAAGTGCCGCATCGGGGCCCCGCACCTCCGCGACCGCGACGGCCCGGTTGAGGGCGACGATGGGCGTCGGCGCGAGGGCCAGCAGGTGGTCGTACAGCGCCAGCACCTGCCGCCAGTCGGTGGCGCTCGCGGAGGGCGCATCGCCATGGACCGCGTTGATGGCGGCCTGAAGCTGGTACGGGCCGGGCTGGTTCCACTGGAGACAGCGCCGCACGATGGCCTGCCCTTCGGCGATGAGCCCGCGGTCCCAGCGCGCGCGGTCCTGCTCCGGCAGCGGCACGAGGTCCCCGTCGGAGGTCGTGCGAGCAGTCCGCCTGGACTCGAGCAGCAGCATGAGCGCCAACAGGCCCTGGACCTCGGGCTCGTCCGGTATCAGCTCGACGAGGAGCCGTCCGAGGCGGACGGCCTCGGTGCACAGCTCCGCGCGGACCAGTCGCTCGCCCGAGCTCGCGGCGTATCCCTCGTTGAAGATGAGGTAGACGACGGCCAACACGGCACGCAGCCGCAGCGGCAGGTCCGGCTCATCGGGCACCCGGTAGGGGATTCGCGCGTCCCGAATCTTCGCCTTCGCCCGCACCAGGCGCTGCGCCATCGTGGGCTCCGGCACCAGGAACGCGCGGGCAATCTCAGGAGTCGTGAGCCCTCCGACGAGGCGGAGCGTCAACGCCACCTGCGCGCTGCTGGCGAGCGCCGGATGGCAGCAGGTGAAGATGAGGCGAAGACGGTCATCGTGCACGGCGCCCTCCTCGGGTGGCTCATCGCTCACCAACATCTCCGCCGAGAGCGCATGGCGGTCCTCACGGCTCGCTTCCCGGCGGAGGCGGTCGATGGCCGCGTTGCGCGCGGTCGTGATGATCCACCCCGAGGGGCTCGGAGGCAGGCCGGTCTCCGGCCATCGCTGCACGGCCTTCGTGAACGCCTCCGCCACCGCTTCCTCGGCGAGGTCGATATCGCCGAGGGAGCGGACCAGCACGGCAACGGCGCGTCCGTATTGCTCGCGGAACACACGCTCAATCTCGGGCGCGGAGATTGCCGGCACGGCGCGCTCAGCCTTCGCCCTGGAACGGACGCACTTCGATGGGAAGGCGGGTGGCCCGGCTGAGCTTCGTTCCCCACGCGAGCGCGGCGTCGAGGTCCGCGACACGGATGATGATGAACCCTCCGATGTATTCCTTGGCCTCGACGAACGGGCCATCCGTCAGGACGGGCTCCCCGTCGCGAACCCGGACGACCGTCGCCGACTCCGGCGGAGTCAGCCCTCCATTGAAGACCCACACGCCCGCGGACTTCGTCGCCTCCACCAGGGCGCCGACGTCCCGCATGATGGGCATGAGGAACTCGGGCGGGGGAGGGGGGCCTTCAGGCTGGTAGATGTTGAGCTGGTAGAGCTTCATGTCGCCTCTCCGGTGTCAGGACTTTTCGGCCTGGGTTCATCCCCTGAACGAAATGCTTTCGGCGAAATCGACAGCGGCCCGAAAAAATCAATTCGGGGTCGTCGCCGACCGCACCCCGCCTCCTGGAGTACAGCGTCGCTGCATCACGGCTGAATACATGAAAAAGAGGTCAACCCCGGATTTCCTCCGGTAGCCTGCATGGTTCACCCCGACATCTACCGGGGTCACCAAGCGGAGCCTCTGGATGCAACCCACGTTTTCCAACTTGAAGAGACGCACTCCACGAAACAGCGCCGCCAGGGCGCTCGTGCTGCTGGCTGCCGGCCTCCCGGCCCTGCTGGCGGGCTGTGCGGGTGCTGGCGAGGACGGGCCGCCGCAGGACACCGGCACCTCACAAGAAGCGCTGGTGGACGGCTACAACCTGGTCGTCGCGAGCATGAGCCCGCTCACCGTGGCCCCGGGCAGCAGCGTCATCTTCAGCGCCACCCTTCAGAACACGGGGAACGTCGCGACTCCCGCGGGCATCATCCACGGCGTCTCCTTCTGGGTGAACGGCACCCAGGTCTCGTGGTCGGACACGCACACCGGTTCCCTTGCCCCGGGCGCCAGCGTGACAGTCACCTCGAACCATGGCCCCACGGGGACGCGGGTGTGGACGGCGCCGAGCACCCCGGGCACGCACACGCTCGTCGCGGAGGTCGACGACATCAACCGCATGCCCGCCGAGACGAACGAGGGCGACAACGAGCTCAGCGCCTCGCTCAGCGTGACGGCCAGCGCCACCTGCTCGGACCGGGTTCGCAATGGCACGGAGACCGGGGTCGACTGCGGTCCCGACTGTGGCCCGTGTGAGTGGCCGTTCACCGCGGTCCCCCGCGCCACGCTCCGGCAGTCGGCCCGGAAGGTCTACGCGCACTGGCACTACTACCCGGTGTCCATGGACAACCACAACCCGACCACCAACGACTACTACGAGCGCGCCTACATCGCCGTCAACGGAGAGAACGGCACGCACGCGCCCTATGGCGGCTTCATGCGGGAGCGCCCCATCGCGAGGCCGACGCGCCCGGAGGCGGACTGGCAGCTGCGTGACGCGAAGGACGAAATCCAGCTCGCCGCACGCATCGGCATCGATGGCTTCTATCTGAACCTGTGGACCGACAGCGACACGAACAATGGCGGAGTGTGGACGCGGGTCAGGACCATCGTCGACGCGGCCTCCCAGCTTGGAGGCTTCGACATCGTCCCCAACTTCGACATGACCATCCTCAACACGGGGAGCGCGTCGGGAGACCAGGACGCCATCATCCGGATTCTGGGCAAGCTCAAGGGCTTCTCGGCGCTCCAGCGGCGGCCTGACGGGAAGTACGTCGTCGGCCTGTTCAACCCCAACGCCCAGGGCCGGACGGCGGCGTTCTACGGCACCGTCAAGCAGCGCGCCGCGAGCGAGCTGGGGATGAGCCTGTACCTGGTGCCTGTCTTCCTCGGCACGGGCAGCACCGCCCTCTTCGAGGAGTACAGGACCGTGGGCGACGCCTATGCCGGCTGGGGGACCGCCGTCCCGGTGAGCACGGCGGGGTACTCCGGAGCCCTGAAGACGAAGGCCGCCGGGTACGGGAAGTCGTGGATGCACCCGATGAGCAGCCAGGACTACCGGCCCAAGGACAGGGCCTTCTGGGAGGCCCGGAACTCACTGACGCTTCGCTCCATCTGGGAGAACGTGATTGCCGACGGCCTGGACCAGGTTCAAATCGTCACCTGGAACGACCAGCACGAGCATCACAACATCCGGCCGTCGACGGGGAAGCAGTGGCCCGCGTACGACATGACGGCGTATTACATCCAGTGGTTCAAGACGGGCGTCCGGCCGACCATCGAACGCGACGTGCTGTATTACAACCATCGCATCCACAACGCGGCCCTCGTGCCGACGACGCAGACGTCGACGAATCTCGCGACGTGCAGGGCCGGCTGCCCGGCCAGCAATGACGTCGAGCTGGTGGGGTTCCTGCGCTCGGCCGGCAGGCTCGAAATCACGCAGGGGGCGACGACCTACGGTGTGGACAAGACCGAGGGCGGCGTGCAGGCCATCCGGACTGCGATGGCGACCGGCACGCCCACCTTCCGGCTGAGGCGCTCGGGCGCCACCGTGGTGCAGTTCCAGAGCATGCACGGCATCGTCGGGTCCATCGCCTACCAGGACCTGCTGTACCGCGCCGGCAGCTCCAGCCGCGCGGCGCTCCCGTCCTGCGCGACGTCGTGCTCCGTGGGCGAGGCCCGCTGCCTGATGTGCCCTGGCGAGCCGCTGTGGCTGAAGCGCTAGCCGCAATGCCGGTCAGTTAGGGCGAGGGCGCTTCACCCACTTCTTGTCGTAGTTGCT
>JBKGHK010000280.1:0-12396 GCA_046520375.1 Pyxidicoccus sp. 3LFB2 | reverse complement strand
CCGAGCCGTCGCCCCTGGCCCGCGCGGCGAGCAGCCGGTGTGGACGGACCCGGCCTCGCGCTACGTCCGCCGCAACCTCTCGCCGGCGGCGCGCTCGCCGCTCCAGCTCGTGGAGGTCACTTTTCCCGCCGGCCAGCGCGTCGCCTATGAGACCGCCGCGCGTGAGGTGGAAGTCCACCAGCAGCTCTGGCTGCTCGACGGCGTCATGGAGGTGACGGTGGGCGACGCACACTGGCGCCTGGAGGCGGGGGACTGCCTGGCCATGCGGTTGGACCGGCCCATCGTCTTCCGGAACCCCACGCGCAAGCCGGCGCGCTATCTCGTCGCCCTGGCGACCCTGCCTTTCATGCCCACCCGGAGGAACGGATGACCGAGGACGTGACGGTGCGCCGCCTCGATGCCGCCGCAGCCGCGGCCTGTGTCGAAGCGCTGGCGGACGTGCTCATCGACTGCGTCGAGGGCGGTGCCTCGGTGAGCTTCATGCTTCCGATGACCCGCGAGAAGGCGGTGACCTTCTGGCGGGGCGTGGCCGAGGGCGTCGCGCGCGGCGAGCGGGTGCTCCTCGTCGCCGAGGACCGGGAAGGCCACATCATCGGCACGGTGCAGTTGCTCACTGCGCTGCCCGAGAACCAGCCCCACCGCGCCGACATCGCGAAGATGCTCGTCCACCGCCGGGCCCGTCGCCGCGGCGTCGCGCAGCGGCTGATGGCGGCCATCGACGCGGCGGCGCGCGAGGAGGGCAAGACGGTGCTGGTGCTCGACACGGTGACGGGCGGCGAGGCCGAGCGCCTGTACGAGCGCGCCGGCTGGCAGCGCGTGGGCGTCGTCCCGAAGTTCGCGCTGATGCCCGACGGCGCGTTCTGCGGGACGACCTTCTTCTACAAGCACCTCTGACGGGCAGGGCGCGGGCCTGCTCGCGCTGCCGCCTCGGGTCGACACCTTGGCGGAGGACTTCCACCACCAGGCCCGGCCCTCGGGTGGCGTCAGCGGACGGTGAACCTCGTCGCGCAGCCGTTCCACACGTACCAGTGATTCCAGGCGGAGTTGGCCACGCCCGCGGCCAGGCAATAGGTGCCCGGGGCCAGGGTGGACGGGACGGCGTAGTCGAACAGCCAGGTCTTCGTTTCAGCCGCCCCGAAGGCCTGGTTGGTGCTCGCGCGCTCGCCCACCTTGTTCACCCCCGCGGCGTCCCGCACCTCCAGCTTGACGTTCATCCCGCTGGCCGCCGCCTGCGCCTGGAATGCGGCGCTCAGCCGCACCGTGCTGCCCCGGTCCACCGTGGTGGGCGACGCCGTGGCCGAGGCGAGCGTGAAGGCCACCACCGGTTCGGCCACCGTGAACGAGGTGGTGCAGTCATCCCAGTAGCGCCACGTCGTCCAGGTGGAGTCAGCGACGCCTGCCGTCAGGCAATACGTCCCATTGGGCAGCGTTGTCGGAACGGCGTAGGTGAGCTCGTAGGTCTTCACCTCGCCCTGGGCAAAGCCCTGGTGGGTGAATGGCACTCCCGCCAGGGTCTGCCGAGAAGCATTCCGCACCTCGAGCTTCACGTTGCGATTGGACGCCGCGCCCGCGGCTTGGATGGACACCGAGAGCCTGACGCTCTGACCCTCCTGGCCCCGCACCACGGTGGAAGGTGATGCCGACGCCGCATGCTTCGTATACGCCTCGGTCGGCGGAGGGGGCGTGCCACACTCCTCGACGGTGTAGTTCGCGAGCACCGCCATCTGGGGACGGTCCTGCCCGTTGCGAGGCTGGATGGCGAGCTTGTAGTCCCCCCACCAGGGGCCGGCGGACCAGTACGTGCCCGAGACGCAGTTCGCCGAGGCAAAGGCGAGCATGCGGTCGAGCGCCACGAGCCAGCGCGGGTCATCGTCTGGCACGCCGTACTCCCCGAGCATGCCAATCTTGTTGTTGTTCCTCAGCCACTGCACATACGGCCGGATGCGGTTCACGCCGATGTCGGGGTGGGCCCCTTCGGCGTCATAGCTCCCCACGTACCGGCCCGAGGCATCTCGGTCGAAGTACTGGTGGGCCTGGTAGACGAGCTTGTTCGACGGGTCGACCAAGTTCTTCAGGTTGTCGCTGCACGTCACCCAGTTGGCGGCGGAGGCCCAGCAGTCGCCGTTGATGTAGATGGGCGTCACGGTGTCGACCTGCCGGATGGCATTGATGGCGGCCTGGGCGCCTCGGAACCAGGCATCCGCGGCCGGCATGTCGTGCGGCTCGTTCATGATGTCGTAGCCGACGACGCCGGGCTGGTCCCTCAGGGCCAGGGCGATGCGGCTCCAGACGTCCGCGAAGTGCGCGGGGGTGACCGCCGCGGAGCCAATCTGGTTGCCCCGATAGCCGCCGAAGTTGTGCATGTCGACCAGGACGCTCAGCCCCTTGGAGTGGGCGAGCGCGACGGTGCCCTTGAGGCGCGCGACTTCATCGCTATCGAGCGGCGAGTTGAGGGCCCGCTGGATGCGCTCCCACTTGAACGGCAGGCGCACATACTTGAAGCCCTTCGCGACGAGAGGGTCCATCGTCTCGGCGCCGGGATAGATGTACTGATTTCCGTAGGGGCCCGAGACGTCACCGAACTCCGCCCCCGAGATGTTCGAGCCGTAATACGCCGTCTGATGCAGCGGGAGGCCCGCGCTCAGGGTGTCCTGCGCAGCGGCGGTGCCCACCAGCCCCGCGAACCCCAGCAACGCCAGTGCTGGAGCGGACCAACGGGGGGACTTCATGCCTGATTTCAAGACAGCCTCCTTGTCGTGATGTCTTTCGCGACGGACACGCAAGGCTAGGACAGGCTCCGTTTTCGCTACAACCGAAATGCTTGTTTTACATGTTTTACATGTCCTGTGGACAAGTGAAGCAGGGCTGCGGCCGGTGGGCAGACAGCGAGTGTCAGTTCCGCGCGCACTCGTCGAAGAAGACCTTCACCTGGAAGGGCGCGGCCGGGTCCTCGACGTCGTCGAGCATGACCGTTCGTCCGCAGGGGACGTCGTAGATGTGCTCCACGAAGCGCGGGAACTGGTCCTTGGCGGCGGCGAAGTTGGGGAACTCCAGCGTGGCCAGGCAGGTGGTGCTCCGGCAGTCCACGCCGAGCAATTGCCCCCGCCGGTCCTCGGGCAGGCCCGCCAGCAAGGTCCCCATGTTGTTCGCCAGCGCGTGTCGCGCCGGGTCTGCCCAGGACGGGTCCACGCGCTCCTGTCGCCACGCGTCCACCTTCATCTCGAACATCTCGCGGCCTGCTTCGCGGCGCTGCGCCTGCTCCTCCGGGGTCAGCGGCATGGGCGCAGGCGGCGGGGTGGCGCGGGCGTGCTCTTCGGCGCTCAGCCGACGGTTGAGCTGCTCCATCTGCTGCTCCAACTGGCGCAGGCGCGCCGTGTCCGCCGCATTCGCGGGCGCGGCGGGGCCCGTGGAGACGGGCGCGGCAACGGGCTGCGCCGTGGGGTGCTGCTCCGAAGGCCTGTCCAGGCTCCAGAACACGGCGGCGCAGACGATGATGACGGCGGCGATGGCGGCCAGCCAGGGGCCCTTCCACGAGAGAGACATGGTGACTCCGGAGAGAATGGCCCGGAGCGGTGGGGCACGCGGCCCCACGCTCCGGGAGTTGCGGCGAGCGGGTGGAGCGGCAGCGGCTAGTACGTCGAGTAGCCGTAGATGACGCTGTTGCCGAGGGGACCCTGCTGCGGAATCTGGATCTGCACGAAGGAGTAGTCGCCCTGCCAGGCCTCCTTCAGCTTGTTGACCTGCACGGCGTCCAGCGCGACCTGGAACGGGCCCGTGAAGGTGACGTCCCGGGCCAGCGGACGCAGGACCTTGGGCGCGGAGCAGGAGGAGGCCGTGCCGTCATTGAACACGTAGCAGACGCTCGCCTGCGCGTTGTAGTAGTCGTTGGTGCCGTTGTGGCCGTCGTAGCCCGTCACGTAGATGGTGGAGACGGCCGGCCGCCAGCTCACGTTGTTGGTGGTGGCGCCGGGCGCTCCGGAGTTGTCGTCGATGATGGGGCAGCGGATGTTGCGCGCGCGGGCGCCAAGGTCGCGGCTCTGGTTTCCGATGCCGAGCGACCAGATGAAGTCGCCCGCGTGGTCGGACTCATAGAAGCAGCCGGCGGTGGAGTAGGCGCGGTACGCGTCCGCGGTGCCCGGGAGGATGGCCAGCACGGCGGGGACGGCCATGGACAGACCGAGGGCGGCACGCTTCAGCAGCGACAGGGTGTGCATCTGTTCTTCCTTGATGTTCGGGTGAACTGCCAGGGACGGCACCCCGTCCGGAAGCTGCCGGGCGGTGCGCCATCTGCCGGGAGCCATGAGCATGGCGCGTGCCATCCGCGCTTCCCTCGGAAGCGACCCGAATCGGCATCGTGTTGTAGATGCGCAGGCAACAGGCCGTCAGCGGCTGTGGACCGCGCGGCGACAGCCGGCCCGGCTCAGGCCTTCAGCTTCTGCCCCATGGCCCGGAGCAGCAGGGCGGACAGGGCCGCGGGGACTCCGGCGAACAGCGGGCCCAGCAGGACCCCGGGGCCGCCATCGAGCAGCAGGGGCAGCTCCGCCAGGACGAGGGGGAGGCTCGTGACTGCGAGGAACAGCATGGCCCGGAGGTTTTCAGCGTCCACCCGGGTTGCGCTCACCAGCTTGAAGGCGCGCCAGGCCGTCACCCCACCGTGGAGTGCCCACAGCAGGTTGTGCATGGGCGGCCAGGGCTCCTCGTGCAAGAGGACGCGGACCGAGGCGGGCCCCACCAGGGCCAGCATCAGCGAGAGGATTCCGCCAAGCGCGGTGAGCGTGGCCGCGACGGGTACCAGCCAGCGCAGGGGCGGCAGTTGCCAGCCCCGTGCGAAGGCCAGGTCCTCGGCGGGCACCCGCCGCGCCTCGGGCACGTCGAGGGCGAGCAGCGCCTTCACCGCGAGTGCCCGGCAGGCATGCCCGTGGAGGTCCTTCACGTTCGCCAGGTTCCCGGACTCCAGGAGCCCCAGGAGCACCGGCCCCAGCTCCGGAGGGCCTCCGAGCCGCGCCACGTCCCGCAGCCGCGCGCTCAACGTCTCCACGTCGAGCGTTGCCTCACCCCGCCGCGCGAGGTGCGCCTGCTCGGCGAGCCCGCGCAGCGTCGCCACCTCCATTGCCACGATGTCGGCCTGCCCCGGCGTGCTCACCCGCGCCATCCTATGCCAGGAAGACGTGCACGCTCGCGGGCCTCCGGAGCGCTCCAGGCCGAGGCGCCTCTCTCCAACAACCGCGCACGCTCGCGAGCTTCCAGCGCGCGCAAGGTGGAGGCGCCTGCGCGGGTGGCAAGCGCAGGAGGCCTGGCCCCCTGCGGCCTCCTGATTGACACATGTCCGCGTGGAGGGTGCGCATGCTGCCTGGCCTCCGAAGCGTCCCAGGCCGAGACGCCTACGCGATGCATGAGACACCACGTCGGCTGCCCTCGGGAACCCGTGTTTTCCGCCGCATGCAACACGAGCGGAAGGGATGCTCCCATTGGGGTGCGGCGGGCCGCCGGTTCAGGTGCCGCCGCGCGGACCCCGACGCGCGCGGCCCGGTCACCCGAGCCATGAAACGTCATCCTTCAGGGCTGTGGACGGTGCCCCGCATGAGTTCAGTCATGGACGGGAAGGATGTCTGTCATTACCCATCGGTGATGCGTGGGCCGCCGGAGTCGCGCAATACTGATACAGTAGTTTCGTATTTATTCAGCGTGAGGGGCCACCCCGTCCGGCCGTCCATGGCTCCCCTCGTGTGCAGATGGCGTCTTGCGCAGTCGGTGTGGGTCCGTCGTCCTTCTGGGGGGTATGTCATGCAGACCGTCAAGCTGGGCCGCCGCCGCGGCATGGGGATTCGTGCGCGTTCGTGGCTCCGGGCGTCCTTCGCCCTGGTGCTGGGCCTCGGCGGAGGATGTGGGCCGGCGGAGCTCCCGGTCGAAGCCGTCGCGCCTCGAGCGCAGGCCCAGGAGGCCGTGGACGACAACAACCTGTCGACCAACGGCCTGTCCTTCAACGGCTTGTCCTTCAATGGCCTGTCGTTCAACGGGCTGTCCTTCAATGGCCTGTCGACGCAGGCCTTCCAGTCCTGGTTCCACACGAATCCTGCGCTGGCCGACGAGGTGATGCGCTACCTCGTGCGCTGCGGCGTTCCCGAAGGGCAGACGCGCACGTACACGCATCCGCAGTCAGGCGCGGTGTACACCTGGCAGGGAAGGCTGGGGCTGGCACCGGTGTGGGCTTCGGGCGCGGCCGCACCGGTGCTGGAGCAGCAGCTCGTCTCGGCGTGCCTGGCGGCGCACGTCAATCCCTACGGCGTGAATGTCCCCATCTCCCTGCTGGGCCGGCATGCGCAGGGGCAGCCCATTCCATACACGAGCAGTGAGGTGAACGCGTTTCCCAAGCAGGAGTCCTGCTTTTTCGGGAACCTCTTCACGGGGCAGGGGCTCTACGCGGGCAGCCGGGGCACGCTCCTGACCCAGTACCAGAGCAGCTCGCGGGCCTGCGCCGTGGTGGACAACTCCGGGAGCCAGCGCGTGCAGTGCCTGCCCCTCGTCTACGTGGGGGAGTGCGCCAATCACTGCACGCTGGACCCCATGGGCCTGTTCTACGCGAAGTGCACGTACGGAAGCGTCGAGTACCGGCCCCTCGTCACGCGCCTGCGGGAGCAGGACATCCACCGGTGTGGCGACGGCGTCTGCCAGGTCACCGAGTCCTGCGGGAATGCCAACTGGTACAACAGCTGCTTCGCGGACTGCGGCCGCTGCAAGTAGGCCTGCGAGCGCCGGTCCAACGTTGCGCGCCCGCACCGCGGTGCGACTCATGCGCAGGTGGCCCCTTCGAGAGTGACGACCAGATTACGGCTCCCGCCGGAAGGCCCGGCGTACGAGGAGTCGCATGATGAGGCGCCGGCACATTCTTTCCCTGGGGGTGGCCCTGCTCTCGGGCTGCACATCCGCTCCTGCTGAACCGCCGCGGGAGGAGACCGGGCAGGTGTCCTCACGGGGAAGCGAGGAGTGGCGGCCCTGTGGAAGCGCAGCGTCCCTGCTCCGCGACATCCAGCGGGGACCGGTGGGCTCGGAGCCGCGGGAGCTGACGAAGGGTGACCGCATCCTGTTCTTCACCGCCGATGACGGCGTCTCCGGGCGTGAGCTGTGGAAGAGCAGTGGCTCCGGGGGTTCGGGCACCCGGCAGGTGCGGGACATCCTCCCGGGAGCCGGAAGCTCGGCCCCCGCGAGCCTGGCCATGGTGGATGACGTGCTCTACTTCTCCGCGGATGACGGGGTGAGCGGGCGCGAGCTGTGGAGGAGCAATGGCACGCGCGATGGCACCCGAAGGGTGGCGGACCTCATCACGGGGCCGGGAAGCTCGGACCCTGACTTCCTGATCGAGTTCGATGGGCGCCTCTATTTCAGCGCGGAGGACGGGGTGAACGGGCGCCGGCTGTGGACGAGTGATGGCACGGCCTCTGGCACCCGGCGGGTCGCGGTGCTCGACCCGCCTTTTGAAGCTCGCAGTCCGAGCCGGCTCACCCGCCTGAATGACGAAGTGTTCTTCTTCAGGACGCAGCGGCGCGACATCGCCGACCTCTGGCGCAGTGATGGCTCCGACGCAGGCACCTTCTTCCTGGATACCGGTCCTGATGGAATCAGCATGCTGACGCCCGCCAGGGACCTGCTCTTCTATGAGGGCAACAACGAGGGCGTCGAGGCCCTGCGGCGCACGGATGGCACGCCGGAGGGGACCTTCCCCCTGACGACCGGTGAAACGACGGACCTCGACGAAATCGAGGCCGTGGGCCGTGGAGTCTTCTTCACCCAATCCTCCTTCGGCCGTGCCGAGCTGTGGAAGAGCGACGGTACGCTGGAGGGAACGACGCTCGTGGAGCCTCTCGACTCCGATGCCCTGCACCTGACGCGTCTGGGCTCCCGCGTCTTCTTCACCGTCGAGGACGCGGCGCACGGCCGGGAGCTGTGGGTGAGCGATGGCACCGCGACGGGGACGCACCTCTTCAAGGACCTGGCGCCGGGGACTGCCGGCTCCACGCCCGAGGAGCTGACCGTTCTCGAAGGCAACCTCTTCTTCAGCGCGGTGACGCTGGAGGGGGGCCGCGAGCCGTGGGTCAGTGACGGCACGCCCGCAGGGACGAGGCCGCTTCGAGAGATAGCTCCGGGCGGAGCCTCCTCCAGTCCCACGGGGTTCATCCTCTCCGGCTGGGACGTCTTCTTCAGCGCGGATGACGGCACCCGTGGCCGGGAGCTGTGGGCCCTGCCGTTCCGGCCCGAGGACGAGTGCGACGCGGACGCCCGCTGAGGAGGCGACGGTGGCCCGGGGGCGTGAGTCAGACCGCGGAGAACAGCTTCGCCAGCCCCTGGCGCCGGAACTCCGCGACGACGAAGTCCACGAACACGCGGGTCTTCGCGGGCAGCTGTCTGTGCCCGGCGTAGTACAGCGAGATGGGGCCGATGTCGGCGTGCCAGTCCGGCAGGAGCCTCACCAGCGCGCCACTCTTCAGGTGCGGCAGGACATCCATCATCGTGACGAAGGTGATGCCCAGGCCCATCACCGCGCAGGCCGTGCACGCCTCGGGATCGTTGAGCGTCATCCGGGGCCGCATATCGATGGAGACCTGCTCACCCGCGCGATTGCGCATGGGCCACATGCGGATGCGTCCGGTCGACGGTGAGCGCAGCAGGACGCCCTCGTGTTGTTGGAGGTCCGCGGGCTTCTTGGGCGCGGGGTGCCGCGCCAGGTAGGAGGGCGAGGCCACCGCGACCACATGGGCCCGGGCCAGCTCCCGCGCCGCCAGCCCTGTGGGCAAATCGAACCCGCCGCCAATCGCCGCGTCGAAGCCCTCGTTGATCAAATCCACCGGCCGCGTGTCGAAGTGCCAGTCCGGGACGACGCCGGGATAGCGGGCCAGGAAGTCCCGCAGCAGGGGCACGAGGTAGTTCCGACCCAAGACGGGCACCATACTGACCTTCAGCACCCCGGCGGGCTGTCCGGCGGTCGTCGCCACGTTGGCGACGCCGTCTGCAGCGCGTCCAGGCCTCCGCTGGCCTCGCGCAGCAGGCGCTCTCCCGACTCGGTCAGGGCCAGCCTCCGCGTGCTCCGCTGGAACAGGCGCACGCCCAGGTTGGCCTCCAGCCGCGCGACGTTCTGACTGACGGCCGCGGGCGTCAGTCCCAGCCTCCGAGCCGCCGCCGAGAAGCTGCCGGCCTGGGCACTGCGGATGAAGGACTCCAGGGTGACGAGGGTCTCCATCCCCGGGACGCTACCGGGCCCCGGAACCACTTTAAAGATCATCTTTAAAGTGATTCCGCGGATTGCCATCTACTGGGGAAGACGTCCGGCCAGCATTCTCCTCTCCATCAGCAACCCGGCACCGCGCTGGCGCCGGAACTCCCTGGAGAACGACATGACCGCCCCCCGGAACCCGAAGACTGGCCTCGACGCGCTGCTCACGCCCGACAACTGCGTGCTCATCCTCATCGACCATCAGCCCTTCCAGTTCGCTGGCCTGCGCAGCCACGACACCCAGACGGTCATCAACAACACCGTGGGCCTGGCGAAGACCGCGAAGCTGTTCGGCGTGCCGACGCTGCTGACCACCGTGGTCGAAGAGCGCGGCGGCCTGCTGCTCAAGCAGCTGCAGGACGTCTTCCCCGAGCAGAAGCCCATCGACCGCACCTTCATCAACACCTGGGAGGACAGCCGCGTCATCGACTGGGTGAAGAAGTCGGGCAAGAAGAAGATTGTCATGGCCGCGCTGTGGACGGAGATCTGCCTCGCGATGCCGGTCATCCACGCGCTCGGTGACGGCTACGAGGTCTACATCGTCACCGACGCCTCGGGTGGCGTCACCGTCGAGGCGCACGAGATGGCCGTCCGGCGGATGATTCAGGCGGGCGCGGTGCCCATCACCTGGACGGTCTTCGCCTCCGAGCTCCAGCGCGATTGGGCCCGCGAGGCCACCGTGCCCGGCCTGGCCCAGCTGCTGGTCGACCACATGGGCGTCGTCGGCACCAGCTTCCTCTGGGAGCAGCAGCTGCTCAACACGCCGGTGCCGAAGCGCTGAGGCACGGCGTCCTCTTCCCCCTTTCGCGAATCCTGGAGTGAGTCATGACGTCCATTGGCATCATCGGAGCAGGCAGCATCGGGCAGGCCCTCGCGGGTCACATGGTGAAGGCCGGCCATGAAGTCATCCTCAGCAACAGCCGTGGCCCCGAGTCGCTGAGCGGGCTGGTCCGCCAGCTGGGTCCGCAGGCCCGGGCCGGCACACGACAGGAGGCCGCGAAGGCCGGAATCGTGGTGCTGTCGGTTCCGTGGGAGGGGGTGCCAGAGGCGCTGTCCGGCCTGCCCGCATGGAATGGCCGCATCCTCATCGACGCCACCAACCCCGTCCTCCTGCCCGGCTTCCGCCTCGCGGACCTGGGGGGGAGCACCTCCAGTGAGGTCGTGGCGTCACTCGCTCCGGGCGCGCGGGTGGTGAAGACCGCCAACACGCTCCTCGCCTCGGTGCTGGCGGCGGAGCCCCGGCAGTCCGGAGGCCGCCGGGTGTTGTTCATGTCGGGGGACGACGCGGGCGCCAAGGAGGCGGTGAGCGCCCTCTTCGACCACGTGGGCTTCGCCACGGTCGACCTGGGCAGCCTGGCCATCGGCGGCAGGCTGCAGCAGTTCCCCGGCGGTCCGCTGCCCACGCTCAACCTGCTCAAGCTGGACGCGGCCCGGTAGGCCACGGGCACGCCACCCGACGGCGTGGCGTGCCCGGCTCAGCTCAGGCGCTCAGTAGCAGAGGTAGTTGTCGTTCCAGGTGTGCGGGTCCGCGTCCTCGAACACCTGCAGGCACTGGCGGCCCGGCAGCGGCCCGGAGGAAGACCACTCCAGCTGCAGCGGGCTGCTCGTGGGCACGCAGAGGAAGTTGTCATGCCACGTGTGCTCGGCGGGCTCGGAGCCCTCGTGAATCTGCGTGCAGCGCATGCCGCCGATGGGGCCCGAGTTGCTCCACTGGATGCCGTGGTCCACCGCCGAGCAGAGGTAGTTGTCGGTCCAGGTGTGCGGGTCCGCGCCCTCGCTCCACTGCACGCAGTGCCGGCCGGCAATGGGGCCGGACTGGGACCAGGCGAAGTCCGGCAGGTTCTGGATGGCCCGGCGCAGGTCCGGCAGCGGGCCGATGTTGCGCGAGTCGGCGGCCTGGGCCGTACCGGTGGAGGCCAGCAGGCGGCGGACGTACCGCGGGTCCAGCGAGGCATTGCCCCGCGCCCGGGCCACGCCCTGGAGGCTGACGGCCGCGCCCGTGACGATGGGCGAGGCGCTCGACGTGCCGCTGAAGGTGGACGTGTAGAACTGGTCCTCCCCGCTGGTGAACAGGTCGCCGTAGCCCATCGTCGTCACGCGCTCACCCCAGCCGTGCACGTCGACGCGCGAGCCGAAGTTCGTCCAGCACATCGGCACCCGCGTGGTGGAGGTGCTGGCACCCACGACGATGGCGCCCGAGTCCCGGTTGTTGCGGTTGAAGCGCCCGCCATACGCGGCGTCATCCAGGTTGACGCTGCCGTTGCCCGCGGCCTCCACCACCACCACGCCATTGGCGGTGGCCGTGGCGATGGCGTCGTAGTTGTCCTGCCAGTACTCCATGGCGATGTAGTTGCACTGGCCGGTGTTGCACGTGCACGCCGAGCTGTCCGCCGGCCCCTGCGCGTGCAGCTCGATGAGGATGACGCCGCCGCGGCCCACCGCCGCCGCCGCGTTGGCGATGGCCGCCGACGTGGCCTGCGAGCCGATGGACGACACACCCGCCGAGGCGCCATGCGCGATGCCCGTCACGCCATAGGCGTTGGGCGCGCCCACCACCTCACCCAGCACGGCCGTGCCGTGGTTGCGCCAGCCGATGTCGTTGAACTGCGTGCCAATCTGCGTGAAGAGGCCGGGCATGTCCTCGTGCGTGGTGCGCCAGCCACCCTCGATGTCCACGAAGCGGATGCCCGCGCCGTTGCCGCCGGGGATGCCCCAGGCATAGCGCGCATCCACGCCACCGGGGGCCGCGTTGAGGTAGCCCTGGTTGCCCTCGAAGAGCGGCGTGGTGGGAGCGATGTCCTCGGCGGCGAGCAGCCCGCGCAGGGCCGCGTCCATGCCGAAGTTCACCATGGCCGGCTCGGCGGGAGGCTGCGCGTAGGCGACCTCCACGCTGTCCAGCGCGTTGAGCGCGGCGACCACGTCCGCCACGCGCTCGGAGGTGGTGCCGGGGACCAGCGGGACCTCGTAGTAGAGGTTGAGGTCCGCGAGCTGGCGGCCGCTCTCGGCCTCTCCGAGCGCCTTGCGGGTCTCCAGCGTGGCTTCGTCCTCATTGAAGAGGCGGCGGAGCGCGGCGGCGCGCGGGGCCCGCTCCAGCAGGGCCTGCGCGGACTTCACCTCGCCGCCGAGCCGCG
>JBKGHK010000027.1:0-31563 GCA_046520375.1 Pyxidicoccus sp. 3LFB2 | reverse complement strand
GTTCAGCTCGCGGAGCACGTTGTGCTCGCCAGGCAGCGGCTGGGGCGCGTGGATGCGCATGGCGGTGCGAGGGGGCTCCGCGGGCGCGGTGGACGGCTCCGGCGTGGGCGGAGGCGGTGGGCGCTTGGTCGCCATGGGGCGGCTCCTGGGCGGGAGAGGAGGCCGCACTATCGCTGGAATGGGGCGGGGAATGCTCGGGGGGCCTGCGGGCCGGAGCCTGGTGGGATGCCTGCCCTCCAGGCGCTTCGCGTCCGGGCGGGTGGTTGTCCATGTCCTGGCAGGCCCCACCTTTGAGGTGGGAAGGGAGGCCGGGACACATGCCGCGTCAGGCCCGCTGGACGGTGCTGGGTATCTTGGGATTGTCGGTGCTGATGTGTGGCGGGTGCTCGGCGGAGGCACAGTCCGAAGCGGCGGGCACACGGCAGGCAGCAGGTGCGAGACAGCAGGCGGGCGGACAGGCGCTGCCAGCAGGTGAGGCCGCGGACCTGCGGGACAGCGTGGACGCGCTTCGCGCGGAGGTGTCGCAGCTCCGGCGTGAGGTGACGCGGCTGCGCGCGCAGGTGGCGGAGGGCTCGGGGGCCGCAGAGGGCACAGGGGGAGCGGGCACGGCGGGCACTGCTGGCGACGTGAGTGGCACGGGCGCGGGTGCCCAGACAGGGCAGGGGACAGGCGGTGCGGGCACTGGCGGCACCGGAGTCACGGGGGCCCCGTCACCCATCATCAGTAACGCCCCTACAGCGGGCTCGACGGTGCCAGCGCCGCGGGGCACGGCGGTGGTGAACGCCGTCTACACGGGAGTCATTCGCTCGGTATCGGAGCGGCAGGTGGTCATCGCGATGGATGACGGCGGGCCGCTGGTGCTGGAGATGAACCCGGCGACGCACGTGTACCGCGAGGGGCGAAGCATCGGTGTGAAACAGCTGAAGGAGGGCGAGCAGGTGCGGGCAGTGGTGGACCTGGTGGGTCAGGACAAGACACTGGAGATCGCCGTGCTGCCGGCGGCGACTCCGGAGGGATGAGGCGGGAGCCGGCCCACGCTCCGTCAGTCGCACGCGGCAGCCTCGTCCCTGGGAGGGAGGTTTCCCAACATGACGGCCTATGACCGATACCGCGCGCTCCTGCGCAAGCTCCAGCTCGTGCGTACGGGGCATCCCGAGCGTGACTCCCCCGAGGAGGATGCCCTGCTGGATGTCATGGACGAGGTCTGGGCGGAGATGAGCGACGGCGAGCGCTCCGCCATCTCCTCCGAGCGGGCCCGAGCGCTGGGCCTGCCCGAGTCCCACGGCACCGACTCCGCGCCTCCGCCCCAGGGCTGAGAGGCGGTGCGCCTACTTGCGCACCGTGGGCATGGAGGACGGCCCTTGCGGTGCGCCGTGGTGCACGTCCGCCCGAGAGGCCGCCGGGAGGCGCGGTCGCGCGTGCAGCACCGCGCGCGAGTAGTCCACCACCGAAGCCAGCGACAGCACGCCGATGAGCGCGACGAGCGGCGACACCGCGGGTGGGAAGAGCAGCACGCACAGCAGCGCCAGCAGTTGCAGCGAGGTGACGACCTTGCCGAGCATCCGCGCCTTGAGCTCTACCGCCCGCAGGCCCGGCACCAGGCGCGCCACGATGAAGCCGATGGCGGTTCCAATGTCGCGCACCACCAGCAGCAGCACCTCCGGCAGGGCGATGAGCCCGTCGAGGTAGCAGACGACGATGGCCGTCACCATGAAGCCCCGGTCGGCCACCGGGTCGATGAGCGCGCCAATCCGCGTGGCGAGCCCCTTGTGCCGCGCAATCCACCCATCCAGGAAGTCGGTGAACGCCGCCAGCGCCACCAGGGCCGCGCGCACCACCGAGTCGGGAATGGCGATGAACGCCACCGCCAATGGCAGGCGTGACAGCGACAAGGTGTTGAGCAGTGCGAGGTTTGCCCGACGGTGCATATACCTGGAAGGTGCTTCCTCAACCCCCGGGGTGCACGGCTCGCGGGAAATGACCGTTCAGCGGCGGACCCCCGCTCGGGCAGAGAGCACGCCCGCGGGCATTCCAGGCAGGCGACATCCCTCCCGCGAAGGCCTCTCCCCAGAGGCCCCTGTCCCCGGAGTGCACGAGCCGACGCTGGCGTCGGCCCCGGGGGCCCGCCCGAGCCGGGAATCCGGGGAGCCCACCCAATGGAACTCCGGGGCCGCCAGAGTCCTCCAAGCAGGGCGCGTCACATTCCGTGCACCGCCTTTGCCTCCTGGAGCCTCCGCGCCTTGAACGCGCCCCACCGTGCCCCCTCCCGCGCCTTCCTCCTCCCCCCCGTGCCCGGGCTGCTGGTGCTGGCGCTGCTCCTCCCGCGCGTGGGGACGGCCTCCGCACCCGAGCCCCGGGCGCCCACCCGCGACGAGCTGGCGCGTTACGCCTGGCTGTCCCCGGGGGTGAAGGTCCGTCCGCTGGAGGCCGCCATTGCACCGCCGGAGGGCTACACGCGCATCGCCGTGGAGCAGGGCTCGTTCGGCGCATGGCTGCGCGGGCTGCCGCTGCGTCCCCAGGGCACCCCGGTGCGCGACTTCCAGGGCGGACGGATTCTGGCCGGTGACGATGCGAGGCAGGCCGCGGTGGCGGAGCTGGACGTGGGCACGGCGAACCTCCAGCAGTGCGCCGACTCGGTGATGCGCCTGCATGCGGAGTGGCTCTGGTCGAATCAGCAGCGCGAGCGCATCGCCTACCGCTTCACCAGCGGGGACCTGGCCTCCTGGTCCCGCTACGCGGCGGGGGACCGGGCGCGCGTGTCGGGCCGGAAGGTGGCGTGGGTGCGCAGCGCGGCGCCGGATTCCTCACGGGCCGCGTTCCGCGCGTACCTGGACCTGGTCTTCACCTACGCGGGCACGCTGACGCTGGAGTCCCTCAAGGGCCGTCCCTCGCGGGACGCCGTGCGGCCCGGGGACTTCTTCGTGCTGGGTGGCAGCCCGGGGCACGTGGTGCTGGTGCTGGACGTGGCGGTGGACAAGAAGGGCCGGCGGGTGGCGCTGCTGGGCCAGGGCTTCATGCCGGCGCAGGACTTCCACGTGCTCTCCGCGGGCGGGGACGACGCACCCTGGTTTGCGCTGGAGGGCGACGCGGTGACGACGCCCTTCTGGAAACCCTTCCCGTGGAGCTCGCTGCGGCGCTTCCCGTGAAGCGGACATGCGAAGGCCCGCCTCTTCCCGCCGCGTGAGCGGGGCGGACTTTCTGGAACCACCGCGGGAAGCCCCCCAGCCCCGATGCGGCGGTTCCTGAATCCACCCACTGCTCGCGCGGCCCGGTGGGCGGGCCCGCGGTGCTTCCGTTACGACAGGACGGCTTCGCCCATCTCCTGCGACTGCTGCGAGGCGGCGACCAGGTCGACGGAGGCCTCGGGGGTGCGCGTCAGGTGCTGGATGAGGCTGTTCTCGCTGCCCAGGTAGGAGTCGAAGTGGTTCACCCCGGCCTCCAGCAGGCCCGCCTTCTCCAGCTCCTTGTGCATCAGGGGCAGGTTGTAGAAGGGCACGGACGGGAAGGTGTGGTGGGTGAGGTGGTAGTTCACGTTGAGCGGCGCCACGAAGAAGTTCTCCAGCACGGTGCCCTCCACGTCGCGCGTCTCGCGCGTCTCGTCGCCCTGCGGGTTGGCGTCGAGGGGGTGCTCGCCCAGGGCGCGCATCCGGAAGAAGGCCATCATCACCGTCGTGGTGGGCATGACCCACAGGAGCAGCCAGTGCAGCCACGCGCCCGTCGTCACCAGCACCGTGACGAGCGTGGCCACGTAGAACCAGTAGCGGGCGTGCTCGGCGGCGGAAATCTGGGGCTTCGCCTTGCCGACCAGCCGGCCCCAGTACGTCCAGGGCATCACCACCTTCAGGTGGTTGGGGGCGTACAGGCCCAGCGCATCGCCCAGGAAGACGGCCGTCGCGCGCAGCGGAGTGCGCGGGAAGTGCCACGACGCGTCCGGAATCTGGCCGACCCAGTACGGGTCCTGCGGCGTGTTGACGTAGCGGTGGTGCAGCATGTGCTCGTGGCGGTAGCCCGCCGTCGTCATGTTCAGCGGGAAGGCGCAGAGCAGGTCGCTGACCACGTCCGACACCTTCCGGTTGGCCAGGAAGTGGTAGTGCGCCGACTCGTGCATCAGCGCCAGCAGCGCGTGCTGCCGCGAGGCGATGATGACCGCGGCGATGGGCCACGCCCACCAGCGGTCCACCGTGACGACGAAGGCGAAGGAAGCGGCGATGCCCAACCACTGGCAGGCCAGCGCCCACAGCGCCCGACCGTTGCTCACCTGAGACATCTCGCGGGTGACGGCGGCCAGCGCCTTGCGGTCCACCGAGCGGGAGTACTGGGTATCGGCTTCGTCGACGACGACTTCGGCGTACATGGTGGGGGGCTCCTTCTGCTTCACGGGCAAGCAGGGTGTACCCAGACCTTCTCTCCTGAAACGTGGTGGTAGCGCAAGAATATTCTTTCAGCACCGGAAGCGTCCCAGAGTGTACAGGGGTTTCAAGTCAGTCTTGACACCATGCGGGTGTTTTAAGACCTCCTGATTCACTCGTGGTCCGGTGCGAACCGCTCCCGCGTTGTGGGCAACGTCGGTGCAGTGCGCTGTATCGCAGACATGCGAAGGGGCCTGACGACTTTTCCAGTCATCAGGCCCCTCGGCACGGCACAGGTGGGGGCGTCTACTGCGCGGTGTTCCACTCCACCCTCAGGTGCTTCATCTGGCGCAGGACGATGCTCTGCCAGGTGCCGTGGTCCTGGTGGGGGACGAGCTTCAGGGCGGGCAGCCGGTCCAGCAGCACGTTGGTGGCAATCTGGAACTGGAGGCGGGCCAGCGGGGCGCCCAGGCAGAAGTGGGTGCCGCGGCCGTAGGTGAGGTGCTGGGGCGCCTTCTCGCGCGTCAAATCCAGCGTGTGGGCGTGGGGGCACAGCGACTCGTCCCGGCTGCCCGAGGCGTAGAGCAGCATCAGCCGCGAGCCGGCCGGAATCATCACCCCGCCCACCACCACGTCCTCGCGCGCGGTGCGAATCATGGCGTGCTGGACGGAGTCGTAGCGGCTGGCCTCCTCGAGGAACTTCGGCACCCGCGCGCGGTCCTCGCGGAGCTGCTCCCACAGGCCGTGCTCCAGGGCGAGCTTCCAGGTGTTGGCCATCAGCGCGGTGGTGGACTCGTGGCCGGCGGACAGCATGGAGGCGCCAATGGCCATGACCAGCTCGTCCAGGGTGAGCGCCGCGCCGTCGTCCTCCACGGCCACCAGGTAGCTGGTGAGGTCCTCGCGCGGGTGCTGGCGGCGCTCCTCGATGAGCCGGACGCAGTACTGGTGCAGCTCCCTCACCCCCCGGGCCATCTCCACCTGCTGATGGGCGGGGACGTGCTCGAAGAGCAGCTGCTGCAGGTCCGCGCTCCATCGCTTGATCTTCCAGACGTCCTCGGCCGGCACGCCCATGACGCCGAGGATGACGTGGGCCGGCAGGGGCCAGGCCAGCTGCTGCACCAGGTCCGCGTGGCCGGCGCCGGCGAACGTGTCAACGAGCTCGTGGGCCCGCTGCTGGATGAAGGGCGCCATGGCGTGGATGCGCTGGGCGGTGAAGCCCCGGTTCATCAGCCGCCGCAGGCGCGTGTGCTCCGGCGGGTCCATGCCCAGCAGCACGTGTCGGGGGTCGAAGCCCTGGCTGAAGAGGGCCCTGGCCTCGTCCGTCAGGTGGGTGCCGCTGACCAGCATGTCCCGGTTGGAAAAGCGCACCGGGTCCTTCAGCACCGCGCTGATGTCCTCGAAGCGGCTGACCAGCCACATGCCCAGCATGGGGCTGTAGGTGACGGGCTCCTCCTTGCGCAGCCGCTCGTAGAAGGCGTGGGGGTTGTCGACGTGGGGACCCGAGAAGGGGTTGTACTGGGCTCCCAGGTGGGGGCAGCGCGCGGCGGCCGCCGCATGGGCGGGGACCCCGGTCTCTTCCGGCTTCTGGACGGTGATGGGCATGACGGGCTCATCAGGTCAGCGAGCCCCCCCGGCCCACTGCCTGCTCTGGAATTGAAGTGGGGTACGGCTGGAGTCCGGAGAGCCAGGAAGGGACGCAGAACGACCGGGCGGGATGGCAGCTCCCCGTGAATCGCTGCCTATACAGCAAATACCCGATTTGGTGCCAGTGGCAGCGAATTTTTACGCCGACACTGGCTTGTGGTGTCGCGGTGACATTCCAGTTTCGCGGGACAAGTGCCCGTGCCAACTGGGGATTCTGACAGGGATTGGCGGGTGGCTGACGCGGGCCCGGGCCTCGCGGGCACCTTGGCGCCCGGGCCGGCGGGAGCGGCCCCAGGCCCCAAGCTCCAAGCCCCAGGATGGGCTTGGCGGGCTCGGGGCTCATGGCGCGCGGGTGCGGGGCCTACCCGCTCTTCTTGCGCAGGTTGACGCGGTGCTGCGCCACCCAGGCCTGGGCCTCGGGGACCGTCTTCACGAAGATGGTCTCGAACTGCGACTTGCCGAGGAAGAGCATGCCCAGGGCGATGACCTTGGTGAACGTCTGCTGGACCATGTCCGCGCCGACGTAGATGGCGGCCTTGAACCACTCGGCGCGGCCATTCTCGGACAGGTACCGCCGGGGCTCCGCCGCGAGCTGCGACTGGCCGATTTCGGCAATCAGGTAGTACGGGCCATGGTTCTTGGCGACCTCGCCATAGACCTCCACGGCCCGCTTCATCTCCTCCAGGCTGATGGGCCCGGAGTAGGTCGCGCTGAGGACGTCCGGCGCCTCGAAGCGCACCACGTGAGCACCGAACTTCCACTCCTGTTGTTGCATGACACTCCCTTTGGAATCCTTTGCGCGAGCATACCGCCCGCGTCTGTCAGACGCGACCTTCCTGACTTTCCAGGGAGTGGGGGTTTTTGGACCCCCTGCCTTCCCTGGCGCGGATTCCGGTGGGGAGCGGCTCAGCCGGCCTTGCGCTGGCGGGTGGCGCGGTGCTGGGAAATCCAGGCCCGGGCCTCTTCGGCGGTGGGGACGAAGACTGTCTCGAAGCCCGTCTTGCCGGTGAAGTGCAGGGCGAGGGCAATGGCCTTGCCGAAGGTGCGCTGCACCACGTCGGCGCCCACGTACACGATGCCGTGGAACCACTCGGCGCTGCTGCTGTTGGAGAGCTGCTTGCGGCCGGCGGCATCCAGCTGGGAGCGGCCGATGTCGGCGATGAGGTAGAACCGCCCTCGGCGCTCGAAGGTCTCCTTGTAGAGCTTTGCCGTGCGCTCCACCTCTTCCATGTTGATGAGGCCGCTGAAGATGGCCACCAGGGTGTCCGGCGGCTCGAAGTGCGCCTGGTGGGCGCCGAATTTCAACTCATCCTGTTGCTGCGCCATGGGCTTCCCCCCGCGGTGTGGCTATCGCGTGCGCCGAGAATAGCGCTGTCGGGCCATCCCTGCACAAGCACCCCCAGGCCTTCCGGCGCGCAACGGCCCCGGATGGCAGGCTTTGAAGCTTTGGCGGCAAGGGACAGGAGGGCTGGAGCGAGGCCCCCGGGCCACTCATTTCTTGACCTGGGGTGGCGTGGCTGGACTCATGCCGTGCACATGCATTGCCGCTTTTTCATGTTGCTCGCGTTGGGCCTCACCGTGCTGGCCGCGGGGGGCTGCCGTCGCTCCCCGGAGGAGGCGCAGGCGCCGGCGGGGCGCACGCGGCTCGTCTTCAAGTTCCAGCCCTTGTGGGGTGCGCCGGAGCCGTTCCGCGAGCTGCTGGCGCGCTTCGAGCGGGACAACCCGGGGGTGGAGCTCGTCACCGAGGCGTTGCCCAACGCGTCGGACCTGGCGCACCAGTTCTTCCTCACCTCGCTGGAGGGCGGGGCGGACGACTTCGACGTGCTGGTTGCGGACGTGGTCTGGGTGCCGGAGTTCGCCCGGGCCGGGTGGATTGCCGACCTGTCCGAGCACTTCCCGCCCGAGCGGCTGCGCGCGGACTTCTTCCCCGGCCCGGTGGAAGCGGTGGTGGTGGACGGGCGGACCTACGCGGTGCCCTGGTACCTGGATGTGGGGGTCCTCTACTACCGCAAGGATTTGGTGCCGCGAGCGCCGCGCACGTACGAGGAGCTGCAGCGCTTCGCGCGCGAGGCCATGGCGAAGACGCCGGGCCTGCAGGGCTATGTGTGGCAGGGGCGGCAGTACGAGGGGCTGAGCTGCAACGTGTACGAGGCGCTGTGGGGGCACGGCGGCGAGGCGCTGGGCGAGGAGGGCCGGGTGCTGCTGGACGCGGGGCCGGCGCGCGAGGCGCTCCTGTACCTGCGCGGGCTGGTGGCCAGCGGGGTGTCTCCGCCGACGGTGACGGGCTTCTCTGAAGAGGAGGCGCGGCGGGTGTTCCAGGAGGGGCGCGCGGTGTTCATGCGCAACTGGCCCTATGCGTGGAACGAGGCGCAGAAGCCGGACTCGCCCATCCGGGGGAAGGTGGGCATTGCCCCGCTGCCGACGAAGAATGGCGAGCCCGGGTGGGGCACGCTGGGCGGGTGGCAGCTGGCGGTGAACGCGCACGTGTCGCCCGAACGGAAGAAGCTGGCGGCGCGGCTGATTGCGCACCTGACGTCACCGGAGGCGAACCTGGTGCTGGCCACGAGCTACGCGCGCAACCCGCCCCGGCCAGCGGTGTACGAGGACCCCCGGCTGCGCGCGGCGGACCCCTTCATTGCAGACTTGAAGGAGATGGTGGAGCGCTCGAGGCCCCGGCCGGTGACGCCGTACTACAACCTCATCGCCGACGTGCTGCAGAGCGAGTTCTCCGCGGCGGTGGCGGGGCTGCGCACGCCGGAAGAGGCGCTGAAGCGGGCACAGAAGCAGGTGGACCACCTGACGGGAGTGGACCCGTGAGCGGCGGAGGCTCGCTGGAGCGGGAGCGGCGGCAGGCTTATCTGCTGGTGGCCCCGGCGGTGCTGGTGCTGGCGGGGGTGGCGCTGTACCCCATCCTCGCGGCGGTGTGGCTGAGCCTGCACCGCTTCATCCTCGTCTTCGGGGAGCGGCGCTTCACCGGGTTGGACAACTACGCCTTCCTGCTGAGCGACGCGCGCTTCTGGGCGGCGCTGGGGAACACGGCGTACTTCACGTTGGTGGCGGTGACGGTGGAGCTGCTGCTGGCGGTGCCGCTGGCGCTGCTGCTCAACCGCGCGTTTCCGGGGCGGGGGCTGCTGCGGGCGTCGGTGCTGGTGCCGTGGGCCATTCCCACGGTGGTGAGCGCGAGGCTCTGGGCGTGGATGTTCAACCCGGAGTACGGCGTCATCAACCGGCTGCTGCCGGGCAGCGACATCAACTGGCTGGGCGCGCCGGGGTACGCGCTGCACGCGGCGATTCTCGTCGACGTGTGGAAGACGACGCCCTTCGTGGCGCTGCTGGTGCTGGCGGGGCTGCAGGGCATCTCCGAGGACCTCTACAAGGCGGCCCGGGTGGACGGCGCGTCGGCATGGCGGGCGTTCCGGTCGATTACGCTGCCGCTCCTGAAGCCGGCGCTGCTGCTGGCGGTGCTGTTCCGCTCGCTGGATGCGTTCCGGGTGTTCGACGCGATTTATGTGCTGACGGAGGGCGGGCCGGCCAACACGACGGAGACGCTGAGCATCTACGCGTACAAGACGCTGATGCGCTCGGGGGACTTCGGGTACGGGAGCGCGCTGTCGGTGGCGACGTTCCTGTGCGTGGTGGTGCTGGCGGTGGTGTGGATGCGGCTGTTGGGGCGCGAGGAGGGTGCGCGATGAAGCGGCCGGGACTGGGCACCGCGCTGGCGGTGGTGGCGTTCCTCACGTTCTTCCTGGGGCCGTTCTTCTGGCAGGTGATGACGAGCCTGTGGCCGGACGGCGAGCTGACCCGGGCGTGGCCCTCGCACCTGACGCTGGAGAACTACGCGAGCGTGCTGTGGGGGAGGCCCTTCCTGCGGGTGGTGGCGAACTCGCTCTTGGTGGCGGCGCTGACGACGCTGTTCTGTCTGACGATGGGGGCGGCGGCGGCCTTCGCGCTGGCGAAGCTGGAGTTCCGGGGGCGGGGGCTGCTCTTGAGCGCGGCGCTGGCGGTGAGCATGTTCCCGCCGATTGCCACGGTGAGCCCGCTGTACCTCATCCTGCGCGCGGTGGGGCTGCGGGACAGTCTGATTGGACTGGCGGTGCCGTATGCGACGTTTGCACTGCCATTGACGCTGTGGGTGCTGACGTCGTTCTTCCGGCAGTTGCCGGATGAGCTGTACCGGGCGGCGAGGGTGGATGGGTGCACGCCGTTCCAGGCGTTCCGGAGGGTGCTGTTGCCCCTGGCGGCGCCGGGGCTGGCGACGACGGCGATTCTCGTGTTCATCTTCGCGTGGAACGAGTTCCTCTACGCGCTGACGTTCCTGTCCACGCCGGAGAAGCGCACGGTGCCGGTGGCCATCAGTCTCTTTGCCAGTGAGTACCGCGAGCCGTGGGGAGAGATTGCCGCAGCCTCCGTGGTGGCCACGCTGCCCCTGGTGGTGCTCACCGTGCTGTTCCAGCGGCGGATTGTGTCCGGGCTCACGGCGGGGGCGGTGAAGGAGTAGCGGGGCTACGTGGCGGTCTCATCGACCACGAGGGTGTAGCTCGTGTTCTTGCCGCCCCCGGGGTTCTTCACCAGGATTCCGCGCGTGACTAGGTCGTTGAGGTCTCGCTGCGCGGTGTCCACGGAGCACTTCGCGAGCGCCGCCCATTTCTTCGCGGTGAGCTTGCCCTCGAAGGCGTCGAGGAGGCGGCTCAAGACGCTTCGCTGCCGGGGGTTGAAGGGCTCGCGCGGATGGCGGTGCCAGAACGCCGCCCGCTTCAGGACGTCCGCACACGTCGCCTCCGCGGCATCAATCGCGCGGCTGTAGCATTCGAGGAACCAGACGAGCCATGACGTGACGTCGAGCGTGCCTTTCTGCGAGCGCTCCAGTTGGTCGTAGTACGCGCTCCGCTCGCGAAGAATCTGGCTGGAGACGCTGTAGAACCGCTGTTCCGAGTGCTCCAGTTGAGCCAGTGCCATGTCGGTGATGGCACGCGCGATACGACCGTTGCCATCATCGAACGGGTGGATGGTGACGAACCACAGGTGGGCCAGCGCGGCGCGCACCAGACCGTTGCCACGGTAGGGCGCATTGAACCAGGTCAGGAACCGGCCCATCTCCGCATCGAGGCGTTCCGCGGGTGGCGCCTGGTAGTGAACCCGCTCCCGGCCCAGGGGACCGGAGACCACCTGCATGGGGCCTGCTGCGTCGTCTCGCCAGCCACCTGTCGTGATGCGCAGCAACCCGGAGTGGCCCGTTGGAAACATGGCGGCATGCCACCCCATGAGCCGCTCCGAGGTGAGCGGCTGGGCAAAGCGGGAGGTGGCATCCAGCATCATCGCTACCACACCTTCTGTTTTCTGATCCCTGGGCGCGGACACCCCCTCCGGCAGGCCCAGGCGACGGGCCACCGAGGAGCGGACGCTCGCACGCTCCAGATGCTCTCCTTCAATCTCCGAGCTGCGGACCACCTCTTCCGTGACCGCCTGCAGCCGGGCTTCCTGGCGCAGCTCGAAGCCAAGGCTCAGCATCCTCCCCAGCAGCAGGCCCTGCCTGTGGCGAGCCGTGGCGAGAGGCTCGAGGACCTCCGCCGGCTCCCAGGAGAACTTTGGCCAGTCCGTGGCTTCCCAGATGTACACGTGGTTCTCCGCAGGTCTTGCGGAGAATATGGGCGCATTCTCCGCAAAGTGCCCGTGTTTCTCCGCGGAAGGTGCGGTGAACCATCCTGGGCTCCCGATAGTCGAGAGATGGGCCCAATGAATTCAGCGGCTTATGAGTCGCCGATGCCTCCGCCCGCTCCCTTCTAGCCACCCGAGGAGCGAGACCCGGCCTGGCGCATGCGCCCTGCCCCATGACAGCAGACGAGCCCAATGGCCCGGGGGAATGAATGCGCAGGCGCGGAGGCTGAAGGCGCGACCCTGGGAAATGCCCAGACTGAGTACCCTGGCGAGGTGCTCCATGACACCACGCACACACGTCCAGAGCCGAATGGCGGGGGCTCCAGGGCACATGCTTTATCGCCCTCTTCGGCAAGAGTAGACCGGCCATCACCATGGAGTGCCCCTCGCCAACCCACGTCGGCCCGTACCGGTTGCTGCATCTGCTCGGCAGCGGCGGAATGGGGCGGGTGTTCGCCGCCGTCCATGAAGCCACGGGACAGCAAGTGGCACTCAAGCTCTTGTCTCCCACCGCGGCGGAAGACCCGCAGCTCGTCGCCCGCTTCCTTCAAGAGGCGCGTGCCCTGGCCCGGCTCCAACACCCAGGCGTCGTGCGGGTCTTTCATTGGGACCGGCTGGGCGACACGGCCTTCCTCGCCATGGAGCACCTCCAGGGACTCTCGCTGCGAGCGTGGATGCACCGCCAGTCCGGCTCCGCACCGCTACAGGCCGCGCTGGCGCTCTGCGGGCAGATTGCGCACGTCATGGTGGACGTCCACGCCCAGGGCATCGTCCACAGAGACCTGAAACCAGAGAATGTCTTCCTCTGCCCGGATGAATCAGCCGCTCCGGGCTACCGCATCAAGCTGCTGGACTTCGGCATCGCCAAGCTGCCACCCGGAGCGGACGGAGCGCTCACCACGCAGGTCCATACCCATGAAGCCTCGTTCATGGGGACACACCTCTACATGGCACCGGAGCAGTTCCTGAGCGCCTCCACCGTGGATGGCGCAGCGGATGTCTATGCCCTCGGCGTGCTGCTCTTCGAGTTGCTCGCGGGCCGCACGCCCTTCGCCTCCGAGGAACCTGTCGAGGTCATCTCTGCGCACCTGCAAACCGAGCCGCCTCCGCTGAAGCCGCTCGCGCCCGCCGTGCCGGGGGCCCTCTCCGCCTTCATCGCGTCGATGCTCGCCAAGAACCCGGCGGAGCGGCCGACGATGTCGCGCTGCCACGACATGCTCGGCCGTCCCTGGGAGCGAGAGCAGGACGCGTGTCCTGTTCCCGGGCTGGCCCCCTTCACGGAGGCGCAGGCCGAGCTGTTCTTCGGCCGCAAGGCGGAGACGCAGGCGCTGCTCGCCCTGCTGGATGAGACCCGCGCGGACCGGCGACGCTGGGTGCAACTGGAGGGGCCCAGTGGCGTGGGGAAGTCCTCCCTGCTTCAGGCAGGGGTGCTGCCCCGGCTCCAGGAGCGTGCGCACCCGGACGCTCCGAGGTGGCTCATCGCCACCCTGCGCCCCTCCTACGAGCCGCTGCGAAATCTGGCCCGGGCCCTGGTCGCCACGTTCAGCGCCACGGGGCCCGTGGGGACGCCGCAGGAGTTCGAGCATGCCCTGCGCGACGGGCCTGAGGCGCTGCGGACCATCGTCACCACGTATACACCCAAGGACTGTCGCCTCCTGCTGGTCATCGAGCCCATGGAGGAGCTGTTCACGCTGGGCGCGGCTGAGTGCCGCCCGCTGGATGCGCTGCTCTCCACCGCGCTCGTCGCGCCTGGCTCGCCGCTGAGGCTGCTCACGAGCCTGCGCAGCGATTTCCTCCACCGCATGGAGCAGCTGCCTTCGCTGGCGCGCCAGCTCCATGCGGCCGCGCGCTTCCCCCTGCTGCCCATGGAGGACGAGGCGCTGACCGAGGTCATCCGCGGCATGGCCCGGCACGCGGGGCTCCGGCTCAGCGAGGGGCTGGCGGAGCGGATGGTGAAGGATGCCCGCGGCGAGGGTGGCCGGCTGCCGCTGCTCGGGCATGCCCTGCGTGGACTCTGGGCCCTGAGTGCGGGCGCCCTGCTGACGCACGAGCACTACGAGCGGCTCGGTGGGGTGGGCGGTGCGTTGGCTCGGCAGGCGGAGTCACTCCTGGATGGCCTGGGAGAGGAGGGGCGGATGCGTGCCAAATGGCTCCTCCTGGAGTTGGTGCAGGTGGGGCGCGGCGTACCGGATACGCGTCGCCCTCGCTCCCGGCAGGAGGTCCTCACGGCGGCTGGCAACGACGCGGTGGCGGAGGAGGTGCTACTGCGCTTGACGGGAATGCACACCGGCGCCGACGCCGGAGCGGAACAGGGCCTGCGGCTCGTCATGCTCTCTGGATCCGACCCTTCGCGGCAGCGCGTGGACCTGGTGCATGAGACGTTGCTCCACAAGGTGCCCTCGCTCGTCACCTGGCTGGAGCAGGAGCGGGCGCTGCTCGAACGTCACGCGGACCTGGAGGTTGCCGCGCATGCATGGGAGCAGGCGAGGTATCCGGAGGAAGGACTGCCTACGGGCACCCTTCTCGCCCATTACCGGGGTGGGCCCGAGGGAGCGCGCGAGGACCGCGTCACGGCGCGCAGGGTGAGTCCCCGTGCGGCTCGCTTTCTTCAGGCAGCTCAGCGGTTGGAGCGGCGGCGGGCCTGGGGACGGCGCGGGCTTGTCGCCGCCTCGGTGCTGGCGGGGCTGGCCATCTTGTTCTACGCGGTCCGCGCCAACCAGGAACGGCAGCGCGCGGAGTTGGCGCAGCGGAGCGCAGAGCAGGAACGGCAGCGCGCAGAAGGCGAGCGCCAGCGCGCGGAGGAGAACCTTCGTCAACTCATCGGGCTTACGAACGATTTTGTCGGAAACTCGGACTGGAAGCTCAGCCGGCTTCCCTACACGCTCGACGTGCGCCAGAAGCTGCTCAAGGGCTTCCACCAGACGGTGACGTCCCTTCCCAAGGAAGAGCGCCCACAGCGGGATGTTCGCCTCTCCGCGGTCGCTGTGAACCACCGCCTGGGCGACCTGTCCTATTACGACGAGAGCCTCACCGCAGCCGACGCGAGGCTGGACGAAGCGCTGGTAGAGCTGCGGCTCGGACTCGTTCAATGGCCCAAGGACAAAGATCTACTTTGGGAAATGGCACTCCATCACTCGAAGCGCGGCAAGGTGGCGATGGCCCGGGATCGTTGGGCGCAGGCGCGGGTCGACCTGGATGAATCCGTGAGGCTGATGGAGGCCCGGAGTGTGGGGAACGATGGTGGAGAGGACTATCGGCGCAGCCTGGCGGTAAGTCTCGCCGAGCAAGGGGAGCTGGAGCTTGAGGCCGGGAAGCTGGATGAATCCGCCAGGCTGTTCGAGCGCGCCATCTCGCTGCACCAGCAAAATGCCGGCCCCTACAATGATGCACTCCGTGCACTCACACTTGGCTTTCGCGGTGAGGTGGCTCGCAGGGCGGGCGACAGCAACATGGCGAGGGCGCGCCTTGATGAAGCGCTCCTCCTGGCACGGAGCGTCGTCCATGCGAGTCCGGGCGACCAATTCTACCGCTGGGTGCTGGGCAGGGTCCTCGTCTGGTACGCCATGGTTCAGAGGTGGAAGGGGCAGCATGAGACTGCGGCGCGGAGCTACCGCGAGGCCCAGGCACTGGGACGACTGCTGCTCCAGGGAGAGCCCCCCAACAAGCGCTTCGGTCTGGTGCTGGCCCATGCCCTGGACGGCCATGAAGAGCTGGCCACGTCCCTGCGGCTTCATGCACAGGCCAACGCTTTGCGCGCCGAGCGATGCAAACTGGTGAAGGAGTTCCTGTTCAGGGACAGCCAGGACGTACGCTTTCAGTCCTTGGACTGCCAGGGGGCAGGACCGTGAAGAGGGGGTGGGTATGAGCCAGCGTCCATGGTCTGAATTGTCCGTAGAAGAGCTGCTCGTCTACGCGCGTGCAGGGGAGGCGGGCGCGCTGGGAGAACTGTTCCGCCGGGCCCAGCCCAGGCTCGTCAGGTGGGCCGAGCGGCGTGTCTCGCCGGAAACGCCGGGAGGCAACCGTCCCTCGGACATCGTCCAGGAGGCGGAACTCAAGGCGTTCCAGAAGTTCGCATCCTTCGAGGGCCACAGCGAGGGCGAGTGGCTGGCCTGGCTCAAGAGCATCGTCTTCTCGCGGGCCGCGGACCTGGCCCGCCAGGCGACGAGCCAGAAGCGCGATGAGTCGGGCCACCTCTCGCTGGATGCCGCCGAGGCCGAGGGCGGAAGAGCCCCGCAGCGCAGCCCCAGTCAGTTCACGTCCCTGCAGGAAGACGTTCGCCGGTTGCTGTCGAACCTCCACCAGCTCCCAAAGGAGCAGTGTGAAGCCCTCTCGCTCTTTCACTTGAAGGCGTTCACCGTAGCCGAGGTCGCCAGGAGCATGGGCAGGTCCGAGGAAGCGGTGGGGTCGTTGATGCAGCGTGGGTTGAGGACGCTCAGGGCGCAGATGAGCGGTGCCACGAGCGGGTCAGCCGAGGACTCCCCCGAGGCCACCGCTGCCCGGAATGCCGCTGACGCCGCCCTTCTCGTCTACTTGCGACGCCGTGAAGCAGGGGAGACCGTGGACCCGGACGCCTTCGCCGCCGGGTACCCTGCCTGCGCCGAGGAGCTGCGAGGCATGCTCCACTGGCTGGAGCGGCTGCGAGAGCTCCGTCCTCCTGAAGCTGCTTGACCGACAGTGCGCGGCGAGGCCGAACGGAAGGACATCATGCTGTCTCCGGGAGTGCAGGTCGGCGAGCACGTCGTCATCCGCCGCGTGGCGGTAGGCGCGACGAGCGACGTCTACGAGGGACGCCACCTAGCCAGCGGGGAAACGGTGGCGGTGAAGGTACTGAGTCCGGATGGGTGCGCGCACGCGGAGCTGGTGGCGCGGTTCCTCAATGAGGCCCGGACGCTTCAACAGCTCCAGCATCCGCACCTCGTCAAGGCGCTTGCCGTGGGGGTTCTCCCCGACGGGCCGCCCTTCATGGTCCTGGAGTGGATGCCGCTGGACCTGCATCAGGCGCTATCGCGGGCGGGAGGGCGGCTGCCAGAGCGGGATTGCACGCGCGTCATCCGACAACTCGCGGAGGTGCTGGGCATGCTTCATGCGCACGGCCTCGTCCACCGGGACTTGAAGCCCGCCAACGTGTTGCTGGCCAATGAAGCGCCAGGGGCCCTGGAGGTCAAGCTCGCGGACCTCGGGCTGGCCAAGCGCATCCCCCAGGAGGGCGCAGCACCCGCCGCGCTTCCCGTCTCGACGGCCGGAAGCGCGCTCCTGGGGACGTGGGACTACATGGCGCCGGAGCAGTGGGTGCGCTCCAAGAGCGTCGACTTCAAGGTGGATGTCTACGCGCTGGGAGTCCTCTGGTTCCAGTTGCTGGCGGGCAGGCTGCCCTTCAGCGGCGCGGAGCCGCACCACCTGATGTTCCGGCACATCGGGGAGCCGCCGCCGTTGCAGTGGCTGGAGGGGCATGCGCCAGCACCCACACGGGAGCTGGTGGGGCGGATGCTGGGCAAGAAGCCCGCGGAACGCCCCTCGCTGTCTGAAGTCCTGACCCTGCTGTCCGACACAGGTGGCTGAGCCGACCCAGGGCGGATTCCCGGGCGTGCCGACGAAATCCCGAGAAAAAGTACGGGGCCGCGACGGCTCGGGTCGGCTTTTCGCGTCCTGCTCATCGAGAGCGAGAAAGAGGCGCACATGGGGAGCGTGGGTGAGGCTCTGGAGCTGTTCATTCAATCCCTGGAACTGACCCAGCGGCAGCGGGAAGAGGTCAGCCGCCAGCACACGATGGTGCGTGAGGCGCTGCGCAAGCGGCTCGGGCACAAGACGGACTTCCTATCCGGCTCATATAGCCGCAATACCGCCATCCGCCCCCTGCACGACATCGACATCTTCCTCGTGCTGGACGACTCCAACCCGACGCCACAGGCGTCTCCGGACACGGTCCTCAAGCGCATCCGCCAGGCCCTCAAGGACGAGTGGCGGGAAAAGGAGCTTCCCATCCTCCAGCAGCACTCGGTGCACCTTGAGTTCACGAAGTCGGGCCTCGAGTTCGACGTGGTGCCGGCCTACCAGTTGCCCGGTCGGGAGGTGTACCTCATCCCCGAGCGGCAGACGGGGAAGTGGCTTCATACCAACCCCAGGGTGCATCAGGACCTGAGCACCCTGGCCAATGAGCGGGCGGGAAAGAAGCTCAAGCCTCTCATCAAGGCGGTGAAGCATTGGAGCCGCCATCAGGGTTCCAATCCGCTGGGCTCGTTCCACCTGGAGGCCATGAGCTACGACGCGTTCCCCAGGCCACCCGAGGGATATCTGGAAGGACTGGAGTTGCTCTTTACCTATCTGTCCCAGCGGGTGATGCGCCCCTGCCCGGACCCCGCGCGCCTGGGGGCTGACGTGGATGCACTGATGAAGAACGGGCAGCGGGAGGCGGCCCACAACCTGCTCAAGGGCGCGGCCAGGACGGTGAGGCTCGCCCTGGAGGAAAGGACGTCCCGTCCCGAGCAGGCCCATGCCCGCCTGCGGGCATTCTTCGGGAACGACTACCGGGACCGGCGCCGCTGAAAGTGTAACGGGCCGCGACGGCTCCCCCCGCGTTCCTGCGTCTTCCTGGTTGGACGCAAGACCAAGGAGCGCACATGTGGAGCGTGGCTGAGGCATTGGAGCGTTTCATTCAGTCGCTGGAGTTGACGGAGAAGCAGAAGGAAGAAGTCATCCGCCAGCACACGATGGTGCGGGAGAAGCTGCGGCAGTTGCTCAAGTCGAAGACGGACTTCCTGTCCGGCTCCTACAGCCGGAACACCGCCATTCGGCCCCTGCACGACATCGACCTTTTTGTCGTGCTCGGAGTTGCGGCATCCCCTCCGCCGCCCCCGACCCTGGACTCGCTGTTCAAGCAGTCCGCGCAGGGGCTTACCCCCGATGCGGTCCTGAAGTTGGTCCGGCAGGCGCTCAAAGATGCCTGGCCAAACAAGGACCTGGCCAGGCTCCAGCATCACTCGGTCAACACCGGGTTCAGGGAATCGGGCATCGATTTCGACGTGGTGCCTGCCTACGAACTGCCCGACCAGGAGGGGTACCTCATTCCCGAGCGGCAGGGAGGACAGTGGATTCGCACCAACCCGAGGCTGCACCAGCAACTGAGCACGGAGGCCAATGAACGCTCCGGGAAGAAGCTCAAGCCGCTGCTCAAGGCGGTGAAGCGCTGGAACGGCCGGCAGGACTCCAGCCCCTTGAGGTCGTTCCACCTGGAGGCCATGAGCTACGACGCGCTCCCCAGTGCCATGCAGGGCTACCTGGAGCCGCTGGAGGTGCTCTTCGCCCAGTTGGCCCGGAAGGTGCTGCTCCCGTGCCCAGACCCCGCGGGGTTGGGCCCGAATGTGGACGCCCGAATGAGCGGCAATCAGCGGGAGGCGGCCCGGCAGTTGCTGGCGAGCGCGGCGAACGAGGTGCGGCTCGCGCGTGAAGAAAGCACGTCGCGTCCCGAGCAGGCTCATGCGCGCCTCCGGAAGCTGTTCGGCGACGAATACCGGGACCGCTGAAGGGACGGGCCTCCTGCCATGGGTGAGCAGAGTGCATCCCGTCTGGAGGGAGACCGCTACCAGCACCTGTTCAGCTGGTACGAACTCCTCCGGCTCCTTGATGAGGGCAGCCCTTTCGAGTCCGCGTTTGTCGAGCACCCGGAGGCGGGCGCCGCAGATGACGTCACCCTGCATGCCCGGGCGGGCTCCGGCGCGGTCAGCCGGTACGTACAGGTGAAGTGGCATGTCGACCACCGGGACGTCTATTCGCTGGAAGGCCTGGCGGCGCAGCCCGCGCGCGCGGGCAGTTCTTTGCTCCAGAAGCTCTTCGCGAGCTGGCGCAAGCTCCAGTCCCTGGCACCCGTGGAGGTGTGGCTGGTGAGCAACTGGAGCGCGGACGCGGAACTGGGCTCCTGCATCCAGGGCTCTGACTACCGGCTCGCGGGGGCCTTCTTCGCCGCGCCACCCCGGAGCTCGCTGCGGCGAAGGCTGGCCGACTGGCAACAGCACCTCGGGGTGACGCGAGAAACGTTGCACGCCTTCTGTCGGGACCTGCGCCTGCGGCTCGGCTTCGGGAGCATCTCGGACATGGAAGAGCAGGTGGACGACCGAATGGGCCGACTCGGCCTGCGTGGCGGTCGAGGTCCTCGCGCCATTGCCCTGGATGGGCTCCGCCGGTGGATTGAAGAGGGTGGGGCGGCCAAGCAGCTCACCCGGGAGTCCCTCCAGCACTTCATCCGTTCGCAAGGGCTGCTGGCTCTGGGGGAGACGGCTCCGAGCGTGGGGCTGTGGGTTCATGGCTGGGCCCGCCGCGCCTGGGAGCGGCCACCTACCGAGGAGTTGGACTGGACGCGGTACTTTGACCGCGAGCACCGCACGGTGCCGGACGCGGACACCTGGCGGAGGTTGCTGCTGCCCGAGTTGCTCGCAGCGCGCCAGCGTCTGGCGGACAGGCCGGATGGTGCGTTCATCGACTTCCGGGGCAAGCTGCCCCTGAGCACGGTGCTGGCCGTGGGCTTCCACTTTCCGGAGGCCGGCGGTTACCGCTTCCGCGCGGAGCAGCCGACCCGGGGAGAGACCTTTCTCTGGCGCTCGGACGCAGGGCCCTCGGGGCGCGAGCTGCGCGCTACGGAGCGCGAGGGGGCTCCCGAAGGTCGGGCGTTGCTGGTGGTGTTCCAGCTGACCGGTGATGCCCGCGCGGACGTGGAGCGCTTCGAGGCGGAGCACCCCGGCGTGTTCCGGGCCGTCCTGTTCTTGGAGCCGGAGGAGGGGCCGGGGGATGCAGCCGTGGGCTCCGCAGGTGATGCGGTGGCCTTTGCTGTCCAGGCTCGGGAGCTTCTCCGGCGCGCGCGCGCCCGGTGGAGAACGGAGGCGACGCATCTTCTCCTCTACGCACCCGGGAGCTGCTGTCTGTTCCTGGGACAGCGCCTCAACGCGGTGGGGACGGTGGTGGCGTATGAGCGCACCGCAGCGGGTGGATACGCTCCTTCTCTAACGCTGGAGACGGGGTGAGGCTCCGGGGGCACGGCCCATCGATATCGGGACGGGATATCCAGCTCGCAGTGATGCCGAGACGCGTTGAGCACAACAGCTTCTCCTGCCCGTTCCCACCGTGCTGGAGTCCCGCTCGCCGTGATGCCGAAAGGCGTTGAGCACCAATGGTCGGTGGCCTCGATGTCCGTCAGCTCCTCGTCCCGCTGGCTGTGCTGCCGAGAGGCGTTGAGCACTAGAGGTCCGTGTCGGACTTGAACACCTCGCCCGATCGGGGAGTTCCAATAGTCGTGATGCCGAAAGGCGTTGATCGCTCCAGTCTCCCCGTCTTCTTGTTTCCCTCTACGAATTCGGTCCCGCTTGCCATGATGCCCAGAGGCGCTGAGCACTCCTGGAACGGCTCGTGGCTCTCGTTGTCTTTGTTGGTCCCTGCTCGCCGTGATGCCGAGAGGCGTTGAGCACAGGCCATCGACCCGTCAGAGGAATCTTCAGAAAAAAGCACGGGCCCGCGACGGCTCCCCCCAGCTTCTTGCGTCTTCCCTCATGGAAGCCAACACCGAGGTGCGGACATGCAGCGCGTGGACATCCCCATCACCCCCAGGAGCCGTGCGCTCATCCTGCGCTACGAGCACGACCGGCCCGTCATCGAGACTGCCGCGCGTGACGCCCTTGTCCGTGACGGCCTGGAGGGTGACCGCGACATCCCCTCCGTGGTGCTCCATCCCCATGATGACGCCCGGGAGGTTCGCAAGCAGCGGGCCCAGGACTGGGTCTGGTCCTTCGACGAAAATGAGCGGTTCGCCGCCGCGCTCGTAAAGAAGGAGACTGCGCTGGGGGTCGACCACCTTCCCGTCTACCTCTTCGGCTGTGCCCCCCTGGCGCTGATGCTGCATCTGGCATCCTGCCTGCCGCGCCGGCCGCTGCGCGTCTACCAGCAGGCTCCGGACGGCACGTGGTCGCTCGGATATGACAAGGCCCAGGAACCGGCTCCGGCGGACTTCCTCCAGGTGGAGGGGCTCCCTGCGGCGCGGCAGGGCGGGCGCGGCCATGTGGCCCTCATCGTCGAGGTGACGCGCTCCATCCGGGAAAAGGCCCTGGCGGAGCTCCAGGCGCGCTACCCCTCGCAGCTCCTGGCCACCGTCTGCTTGCGACCCGTGACGGGCCCCTCACCGACGTCCGTCAAGAGCCCCGGGGACGTCTTCCGCGCGGCGGAGCAGTTTCGCGGCGTGCTCGACACCCTCCATGCGCATCTGGAGGGCGCCGAGTCGGTGCTGCTGACGATGGACTGCCCCGCCAGCTTCGCCGCCGCGCTCGGTTCGGTCGTCAACCGCAACACGCAGCACCCGTTGCAGCTCCACCACTTCAACCCCGAGCTCAACAAGTATGTCCCCGTCCACCTGGTGAGCGCCCGGCGCTCCACCGGGCCTACTCGTGAGTTCACCATCGAGGAGGAGCGCGAGGCCAACCGGGTGCTTGGGGATATCCGCAATGTCCACCGGGACCTGGTCGCCTGGCTGAAGGAGCCGGCTCAGCAGGCACTGGTCGAGGAGATGAACGGGCAGGCCTTGCTGCAGAGCGAGGTGGAGGATGCGCCAGCCAACGTGCCCGTGCCCGTCTTCCGCCACCTCGGGGCCAAGTGGAGCTTCGAGGTGGGCCTGTTGCTGAGCCTGGGAAACCTGCGCAAGCGACTGGACTCCCAGGAGGACTGGAAGGAGTGCGTCCGCCTGTTCCTCGTCCACGAGGTCTTCCATGTCCGCCAGGGCGGGCTGACCTCGTACAACTACAGCGGCAGTGGTCGCGCGGGCTTCGTACTGGAGGCGGTGGACTACGACGCGGACGCGGTGGCCATCCAGGTGGCACTGGCCTGGCGCGAGGCGAAGCAGGGCGGAACCGTGAAGGACGCGGGGCGCACGAAGACGCGGGAGGCCATCATCTGGAACCTGCTGGAGAGCCTGCGCATCTTCGAGCAGGAGCGCCCCGTGCGCGACCTCTCCGAGCGCAGGTTGCGGCGCTATCTCATCTGGCTCTTCCATGTATGTCGTCTCTCCATCCTCGCCCGGAATCAGCTGGCGCAGGAGGCTGGGCTGGACCGGGTCACCATTGAGATCGCGGGCCTGCGGACCTTCCCGGACCCGCACGAGAGCTATTCCCAGCAGCGCGTCCGGCTGCAGGACGAAGACGAGCGTGAGCCGCTGGAGCTGGCCGTCTACTTCCAGCGCCAGCTGGTGCGGGAGAACGGCGAGCGGACCTGGGTGGTGGATTTGCTCGAAGCGCTCAGTCGCTGGGACGAGCGGCCGCCCGAGGAGGCGCGAGAGGCCATGCGGCTCCACTTCGAGCGGTTCTTCGACCGGCACCGCGAGCTCATCCGTCCGTAGTTCCCGCTGCCTCCTCCGTGTCGATGGAGGAATCGTTGTCACCAGTGGCCGAAGCCGTGGGCTCAAGAGGAGGTCGTCACGTGGGAAGCAGCGATGACAAGGCCGCGCGCCTCGCGTCAGAGGATGCCTCGGGCGATGCGGAGTACCCGGAGCCTGCTCCTCGACAGCGCAGGTACGCGGGAGGTCCCGCGTTGGAGTCGCGCACGGTGAGCCTGAAGAGCACCACGCCCATCCTCGGTGGTGCGCCGGTGCCTCGTCAGGTGGACACGGTGGACTTCATCCGCGTGCCGACGCTCCGGGGGCACCTGCGCTTCTGGTGGCGTGCGCTCTACGCCCACGAGTGCCGCACGTCTTCCGAGCTGGCCACCCGGGAGCGTGCCCTCTGGGGTGGTGTGGGGAGTGACGAGGGAACGCGCTCCCGGGTGGAACTGCGCGTGGAGGTGGACCATCGGAGCGCCAGGAAGGACCCGCAGCTCGACATCCAGATGAATGAGCCTGGCGCCTATGCGCTCTGGCCGGCCCGCGCGACGACGCGGGGCGAAATCAAGCCGGCAGCGCCTCGGTGGCTGCCAGGGTTGGGCTTCCAGCTTCACCTCCGTGCGCCGGCCGAGCGCATGGGCGAAGTCGAAAACGCGCTGCGTGCCTGGGTCCTCTGGGGCGGATACGGGTCGCGCGCTCGCCGCGGGCTCGGTGGTTTCACGGTGACGGACGAGCTGCCGAGGTGGCTGCCCCGCGACGCCAGCATGGAGGCGCTGCGCGAGCTCTTTCCTGGCGTCGCCCTCTTCGGGGCACCTCCCGAAGGTGGAGCTCGGCAGGTGCCCCTGCTGCGCGGGGCACGCCTGTTCCGCGGACAGCCACAGTCAGACGGCGAGCGGGCCTGGATTCAGGCCCTGAAGTGGCTCCGCGACTTCCGCCAGGGGCAGCCGCCTGGCGCTGGCAAGGGACCGGCCCGAGCGTATGCCCGGGAGTGGGGGGATCCGAAGCGTCCGGGGCGCTCCAACTGGCCGGAGCCTGACTACATCCGCCGGCTCCTGGAGCCGAGCCCTACCGGGAAGTGGGCCCACCCACCGCGGACCCAGTACTCGAAGGGCGTGGCCTGGGCTCGTGGCGGCTTCGGCCTCCCCATCGGCATCCGCTTCCAGGACAAGGACCGGACGAAGGTGGCGTACCGCGACTCTGAGCCGGGAGACGTGGAGCTGCGCTGGCACGATGGGAAGGCGGTGCGCGAGCGGCTGGCCTCGCCACTCATCGTGAAGGCGATGCCCCTGGCGAAGGGAGGCTTCGTCCCCATCGCGCTCTGGCTCTGCCGCGCCTGGCCGGAGAAGGGGACCATCGTCCTGCTGCGTAAGGGCCAGGGCCAGCCCCAGCCCGTGCCCGGCTCGCACGCGCCTTTCGGACCGCTGGTGGCTCCGGGTGACACGGCCCTCTTCGCGCCGCTCGAGGCGGGCAACCTCCAGGAAGCCTTCTTCGGCTGGCTGAAGTCCCACCCCGGCGTGAGGGAGGTCTGAGATGCCCGCCCACCTGCTCCTCATGAGCCTTGGCCCCGTGCAGGACTTCATCGCCCAGGCCCGGCGTACGCGAGACCTGTGGTTCGGCAGCCACGTGCTCAGCGTGTTGAGCCATGAGGCCGCGGTTGCCGCCATGCGGGCCGGCGACGCCGAGCTCATCTTCCCCATCATCCCCGAGGGACAGGGGGCCACCACCGGTGTCCCCAACAAGCTGCTGCTCCTGGTGAGGCAGGGAGAGCCTCGCGCGGTTGCCCAGGCGGCGCGGGAGGCCGCGCGCACTCGCCTGCGTGAGTGGGGGCTGAAGGTATGGCGGGAGCGCTCGCAGCTCGTGGACCTCGCGGCCCACGAGGCCGCCCTGGAGCAGCTGGACACCTTCCTGGAGCTCCATGCCGCCTGGAGCCCCGTGGCCACGGAGGCCGAGTACTCCCTCGCCTTGCGCCGCGTCGAGGAAGCCCTGTCCGAGCGCAAGCGGCTGCGCGCCTTCGCGCCCTGGACCCGCCAGCGTGGTGGTGTCCACAAGTCCAGCCTGGATGGCGCGCGAGAGTCCGTCCTGAAGGAAGGCGAGCGCAAGGGCGGGGACTGGCAGCGCTTCCGCATCGGTCGCCGCGAGCAGTTGGATGCCATCGGCCTGCTCAAGCGCACGGGCGGACAGCCCGGCCAGTTCATTCCGGTGCCCACCATCGGTCTGGCGGCATACACGGCACTCGCGAAGGAAAAGCACGGTCCCGAGTTGGAGGCGCTCACTCGCGAATGCCAACGCCTGCGCAAGCTGGACGTGCTGACGGGCGTGAGCCCTGGTGGCAAGGCGTGGGTCCAGGACTTTCCGTTCGACGCTCAGCTGCTGCTGCCCGGCCGCTGGCGCACACACCTGGAGGAACAGGGGCTTCCGCGCGAGGAGGCGGACCGCTTCGGTGACACGTTCGTGCGACCCTTGGTGCGGAAGCTGGGGACGCCCTCTCCCTACGTCGCCTGTATCGCGGCGGACGGCGACAGGATGGGGCAGACGCTCCAGACGCTGGCGACTCGCGGGCACGGGGCACACCAAGAGCTGTCGCGCGCGCTCACGGGCTTCGCCGCCGAGGCCAGGCGCATCGTCGAGGAGCAGCACCGCGGGGTGCTCGTCTACGCCGGTGGGGATGACGTGCTTGCCTTCGTCTGCATGCCGGACGCGCTGCGGTGCGCGGCCGAGCTGCGTCGAGCCTTCACTGCCGCCACGCGGGCCGCGCTCGAAGGGCAGGGCGTGACGCCGCCTACGCTGTCCGTGGGCCTGGGCGTGGGCCACGTGCTGGAGAGCCTTGGGGACCTGGTGGACCTGGGACGGCGTGCGGAGGCCCTGGCCAAGGGCGGGGACGCGACGGGCTCGGGGTGCTGGCGCGGGTGCGCTCCAGCCGCGAGCACGCCTGGCGGGGAAGATGGCCGGAGGGGCCGGTGGAGACGCTCGATGCCGCCATCGCGCTGCGCGAGGAGGGTCTGCTGCCGCTGAAGAAGGTGCAGGAACTGGGAGCGCTGCTGCGACGCATGCCCGCCGCGGACGGCGCGTATCGGGACGACGTGGAGTGGGGGCACGTGCTGATGAGAGAGGTGCATCGGGTGCTGGGGCGGGTTGCGATGGGAGCTGGCGGCGAGGGCATCACACCAGCGCGCGCGGGGCTGGTGTTCGAAGAGGGGCTGTCGCTGGTCGAGGTTCACGCACGCGTGGAGTCCTGGGCGGAGCGTGTGTGGCTGGCGGAGCTGTTCTCGCGCGCGAAGCCCCGGGCTCGCGGGGATACCGGAGGTGCCCGATGAGTCTGGCGCGCTTTGCCCTGCTGCCACGCGATGGCCTGTTCTTGAAGGATGGCCGGGGTTGGTACACCAGCGACGTGGGCCGCAGCCACGCGCACCCGTGGCCGATGCCCTCCACCGTACGAGGCGCGCTGCGGGCCGCCTGGGGACAGGCCCTCATTGCCCGTACGGGTAGGAGGCTGGCGCCGGCCGCGTGGGAGCGCGAGACGGCGGAGGTGAAGCTCGGACCACTGCTGGCCCTGTGGCGGCCCCTGGGACAGGCCTTCGCTCCGGAGCACCGACTGTGGCCCCTGCCGGCGGACGCGGTGTCGGTCGATGGGCACGTGCGACGGCTGTTGCCCCGGCCGCCGCCGTCGGACGTGGGCACCCTGGGGCCCGGGGACGACGAAGCCCTGGATGCGCTGTGGCGCCCCTGCGCGCCCACGGGCAAGCCGGAGCGACTGCCCCTGCTCTGGACCGACGAAGCCCTGCGGCACTGGTTGCGAGGGGAGATTCCCAAGACGTGGCGAGCTGCCGAGCCCGTCCGCCGCACCGACGTGCGAGTCACGCTCAGCTCCCTCACCCAGGCCGCGGAGCCGGGCATGCTGTACCAGGCGGAAGTCCTGGAGACGCTCGGCCCCGGGAGCGGCGAGTGGGCCCTGGGCGTGGAGTGCGCGCTGCCAGAGGCGTCTCCTGAGTATCCCCGGGGCCCGGTGGGGCTCGGAGGCAAGCGACGACTGGCGATGGCCGAGCCGGTGACGGCGGAGCTCTTCGCCGCGCCGGAGGACCTGCCGGGGGACTCGCGCGGGCTGCGCCTGCTGCTGGCCTCGCCCGCGCACTTCGCCCCGGGGCTGGCTGCCGGATGGACTGGAGCGCGGCGAGCACCAGGGGCGGCCTGCCTGGGTGGGCAAGCTGCCCGGGGTGCTGGAGCCGGTGGTGCTGCGGGCCGCGCTGGTACCCCGAGTCCTGGACCTGTCCACCTGGGACATGGCTCGGGGCGCGCCGCGTGCGACCCGACGGTTGGTGCCGGCGGGTGCCGTCTACTTCTTCGAGCGGGTGGACGGAGGGCGTTTCTCCGCGCGGACGCTGCGCGCGCTGTGGCTGGCCGCATGGGGCGGTGGTCAGGACGAGGGCCTGGGGCGGGTGCTTCCCGGCCATTGGAACCCGGAGGAGGAGCACACGTGAGCATGGAGACCCGGCCGTACCTGTTGCACGCCTTGTCACCGCTGCATGCGGGGACGGGGCAGAGCGTGGGCGTCATCGACCTGCCCATCGCGCGGCTGCGCGCGACGAACATCCCCTATGTCCCTGGCTCGTCTCTCAAGGGCGTGCTGCGCGAGGCCCGGCGGAGCACGTTGCCGGCGCCTGAATGGGAGGCGCTCTTCGGCCCGCTGCGCGCGGTGAGTGGACCGGAGGGAGACGAGGCACGGGAGGGCGACCACGCCGGCGCGCTGGTGGTGGGAGACGCGAGGCTGGTGGCGCTGCCGGTGCGCAGCTTCTCCGGCACCTTCGCGCTGGTGACCTCGCCGCTGCTGCTGGAGCTGGCTCGCAGGGACCTGGCGGGCCTGGAGGGACTGCCGGGCCGCCTGGCGCGCATGGACGGGCCAGTGGCGCGCGTCGGAGAGAAGAACGTCACCGTGTTCCCGAAGCACCAGCGCGTCTTCCTGGAGGACCTGGACCTGGACGCCCGGGTGGACCCCGCGGTGGACGGCTGGGCACGCTTCCTGACGAGGGCGGTGCCCGAGGAAGCGGAGCTGGTGCGCGAGCGCTTCGTGGTGGTGGACGACGAGACGATGAGCTTCCTGATGGAGACGGCCACGCAGGTGGACACGCGCGTGCGCATCGACCATGCGACGGGCACGGTGGCCGAGGGGGCGCTGTGGACGGAGGAGAGCCTGCCCGCCGAGACGCTGCTGCTGGGATTGCTCGCGGCGGGGCCGAGCCTGCGGTCTGGCACGGCGCTGAGCACGAGCGAGGTGCTGGGGCGGGCGTTGTCGGGGGCGCCCGTGCTGCAGCTTGGGGGGAAGGCCACGGTGGGGCGAGGACGGTGCCGGCTGGCCACGTGGTCCCGTGATGCGAAGGAGGCACGGCGATGACGCGGGCGACGCGGGACCAGCAGCGTGCGCTGCACGCGTACCGCTGCGTGGATCGTGTCCCGGAAGGAGCGCGTGCGGACTACAAGACGCACGTCAACTCCCTGGGCAGTGCGGTGCTGCGCAGCGGGCTGGCCGCAGCGCTGGCCTTCCTCCAGCGGGACCGGGAGCAGGAGGCGGTGAAGCTGCTCCTGGAGCACCTGGCCTCCGCGAGGATGCCCGGGGTGCCTCTGGTGAAGGGTGACGCGTTCCCCGGCGAGGTGCGCGCACTGGCACTGGGGGACTACATGCTCGTTACCCGCGAGGTGCTCCAGTTGGTGGTCTGGCTGCGGCGGGCGGTGCAGGCGACCTTCGGGACGAAGGAGGCGACGCATGTGGCGCGCGGTGCGTGAGCTGCGGGCCTGGCCCGAGGATGGCGCCACGCCCGGCCACGCGGGCCTGGCGTATGCGCGGTGGGCGCCGCTCGCGGTGGTGCTGAAGGAAGGGAAGGACAAGGGAGCGCAGGCGCGAGACGTGTGGCTGGACGGGGTGACCCGGTGCCGCGAGCCGGAGCACTACGCCCTGGCCTATGGACGGTGGCTGCGCTCATTGCAGGGACCGGACACCCTCTGCTTCACCGTGCGCGCGCTGGGGCGCGTGCTGGTGGGACATGGCAATCCCTCTCCCACGGAGGTCGGACTGACGCTGCACCACACCTGGGGCGTGCCGGTGCTGCCGGGCTCGGCGCTCAAGGGGCTCACCGCAGGCTACGTGGAGGCGGTGTATGGCCCGGACCCTGGACGGGAGGAGTCCGAGCGTGAGCCCTTCCGCGGAGTGACGTGGGAGGGCTCGCGGATGGTGCGGGGGCCGGGAGCGGTGTACCGCCGGCTCTTCGGTGCGCCAGATGTGGACGGCCCTGGCGAGGCGAGCGCGAGCCAGGGGGAGGTGCTCTTCCACGACGCGCTGTGGGTGCCAGCAGGTCCGGGAGCCGGGCCGATGCTGGCGCGGGATGTGCTGACCGTGCACCAGCGGCGGTACTACGAGAGCGCTGGGAAGGAATGGCCCGTCGACTTCGACGACCCCAACCCGGTGCCTTTCCTGACGGTCGCGCCGGGAGGCCGCTTCCTGGTGTCGCTGGGCGTGGCACCGGATGCGAGGGGCGGGCGGGCCTTGCTGGAGCGGGCCGCGCGCTACCTGACGTCGGCGCTGGCGGAGTGGGGCCTGGGCGGGAAGACAGCGGCGGGGTACGGCCGCTTCATTCGCGAGAACGAACCCGTGGAGCCCCCGCGGCGCGTGGTCCGGGTGGAGAACCTGGAGTCGCCGGTGCTGGCGGAGTTCCAGTCCTGGTTGGCGGAGCGAAAGGCTAGGGGTGTGGGGCAGCGGGAACAGTTCCGGCAGTTGGAGTCGGAGTGGCGAGAGCGGCTGCTGGGGCTGGAGGGAGATGCCCGACATGCAGCGGCGCACCTGCTCAAGCAGCACTTCAATCTCAAGAAAGGTGAGGAGCAGCAGAGGATGGCTGAACTCCTCGCTGGCCTGCGAGGAGATCCACCTCCGCCGGAGGTCTGAGCCGCTGGCTGCTGGACCAGCGGGGGCAGGGTGCCTCACAACCCAGACAAGCTATTGAGACTCGAAATGAAAAAGTGCCTGAATGATAGTCTATTTGACAGTGTTTCGCTGGAGGTGGAGCTGGCAATTGTACCCGTGAGCCGCTCCCTTTCATGCTCCACCGCCTGGAAGGAAGACCATGCCTGCCATTGACCTCCTTTTCCCAGTGCGAGGCGGCCCGGTGCCGCTGGACCATGGCTATGTGCTGTTCTCTGCCCTGTCCGCTCGGCTCCCGGGCCTGCACGCGCGGCAGGACATCAGCATCTTCAACCTGCGAGGCGAGAGCACCACGCGGGAGTTGCTGCACCTGGGACGCGGCACGCTGCGGCTGCGGTGCCCGGTCGAAGCGGTCCCCCTGCTGCTGCCGCTGGTGAGCGCCCCGCTGGAGGTCGCCGGACGCAGCCTCATCCTCGGCGCGCGACCCTCCGGGCGCTGGAGCCCGTTGCCTCGCTCTCCGCGCGCGTCGTCACCTTCAAGCACTCGCTGGACGAGGCGACGTTCCACGCGGCGGCCCTTCGGTTCCTGGCGGAGCTCGGGTGTCAGGCCCGGCTCAAGGTGGGGCGCAGGCGCGTGGTGGCCATCTCCGGGAAGAAGGTCGTGGGCTTCGCGCTCGACCTGGAGGGACTGTCCGCCGAGCACTCCCTCCTCGTGCAGGAGCAGGGCCTGGGCGGGCGTCGTCACATGGGCTGTGGCCTGTTCCTCCCCACCCGCCCCGAGGCACGGTCCGCCAAACCACCTCGAACGCGTGGGGCGGAGGCCGCGTGAAGCACCTGCTGGCGAAGGGCACCTCCACGCCAGACCACCCCGAGGGCGAGGCCACGCTTCAAGGGCACACCGCCATGGTCCTGGCCGCCGCGGAGCAGTTGCTCCAGCACCGCGGGCGAGCGTCGCTTCTCGCGGCGGGACTCGACCCCGGGCTGGAGCCACGGCTGCGGCGGCTCGTCCTGCTCGGGGCCGCGACGCACGACCTGGGCAAGTGCAGCGACCACTTCCAGCAGATGGTTCGCGCGAAGCGACGGGAGCCCCAGCTCGTCCGCCATGAGGCGCTCTCCCTGTGGCTGGGGTGGCCCGGGCAGCCGCTTTCCAAGTGGCTGCGAGGCGCCACCGACAGCGACGAGGACCTGTGCTTCGCGCTGGTCTGCGCGGCGGCGCACCACCGGAAGTTCTGGGCCGACGCCTTCGCTCCCGAGGATGCCGGGGCCGGGCTGTCCCTGTCCCTGCTCGTCCACCACGGGGACTTCGCCCGCACGCTGCAACTCCTCGCCACGAAGCTGGGCCTGTCCGCTCCACCGGCCTTCTCCTCGCCCCTCACCGTCTCGGCCTCGCGGAGGGCCCATCCGCGCGAGCAGCTCCAGGCTTGGCAGGAGTCCTTCGCGCGCACCGTGCCGCCCGGCGCTCCGGACGCGCGGCTGCTGGCGGTGGCCAAGGCGCTCGTCCTGGCGGCGGACGTCGCCGGCTCCGCGCTGCCCCGGAGTGGAGAGAAGCACGCCTGGGTGGGCCAGCAGCTCTCTCGCCCGCGCTCCCCGGAGGCGCTGCTGTCGGTGGTGGAGCGCCGCTTGAATGGAAAGCCCCTGCGCCCCTTCCAGGAGGCCGTCGCCCGGGGC
>JBKGHK010000279.1:0-12411 GCA_046520375.1 Pyxidicoccus sp. 3LFB2 | reverse complement strand
GCCGACGCGAACGGCCTGCGGCTGGTGCACGGCGAGGCGGACCTGCTCCCCGGCCTCCTTCGTGGACCGCTACGGCGCGGGCCTCACCCTGCAGACGCTGTCCGAGGGCATGGACGCGCGCAAGGAGTCGCTGGCGCGCATGCTGGTGGAGCTCACCGGCGCCACCCACGTCGTGGCCCGTGACGACGGCTCCGGCCGCGACTTCGAGGGCCTGCCGCGCGAGGCGCGCCTGCTGCAAGGGCAGGGTGACGCGCGCTTCACCTACCACGAGGGTGAGAACCGCTTCGACGTGGACCTCCTCGGGGACATGAAGACGGGCGCCTTCCTGGACCAGGTGGACAACCACCTGCGCGCGGGTGAGCTGGCGCGCGGCGAGGGCCTGGACCTGTTCAGCTACCACGGCGGCTTCGCCCTCTCGCTCGCGCGCAAGTGCACCACCGTGCTGGCGGTGGAGCAGGACGCGAAGGCCGCCGCGCGCGCGCAGGCCAACGCCGAGGCCAACGGCCGCACCAACGTCACCGTGGAGAACGCCAACGCCTTCGACGTGCTGAAGCGCTTCGACACGGAGGGGCGCCGCTTCGACACCATCGTGCTGGACCCGCCCGGCCTGGCCAAGCGCCGCGAGGGGCTGGCCACCGCGCTGCGCGCCTACCACGAGCTGAACCTGCGCGCCCTGCGCTGCCTCAAGCCGGACGGCCTGCTCGTCACCTGCTCCTGCTCCGGCAAGCTGGACCGCGCCGGCTTCGAGGAGATGGTGCTCGGCGCCGCCGCGGATGCGAAGCGGCCGGTGCAGATTCTGGAGCGCCGGGGTGCCGGGCTGGACCACCCCGTGCTGGGGGGCCTGCTGGAGACCGAGTACCTCAAGGCCCTCTACGTGCGGGCCCTGTAGCCTCCAACGCGTGACTCAGGGGCTGCGCGCTACGGCAGCCCCAGCTCCTTCTTCAGCCGGCCCACCACCTTGAAGTACTCCGTCCTCGGGAAGGGGACGTTGAGGATGTGGAAGTCCTTCTTGGCCAGGCCCACGCAGCCGAAGCAGTAGTTGCAGTCCTGCAGGTTGCGGCACAGCACCAGGTACGCGCTGCTGGTGCAGTTCTCGCTCTGCAGGCAGTAGGCGCACGCGTGGCAGCTCTTGCACTCCACGCAGTGCGAGCAGTTGTTGCACAGCTCGCACCGGGTGCAGTGGGTGCATTGGAAGCAGCTGTCGCAGTCCTTGCAGAACATGCAGTTGGCGCAGCGCTGGCAGCCCTCGCACGCGTAGGAGCCGGGGTTGCCCGGGTCCTGCGCATAGCTCTTGGCCAGCTTCTGGAACTGCTCCAGGAACTCCCGCTTGCCCAACACGGCCACCGTTGCGCGCGCGGCCTTCTCCGCCGCGAGCGGGTCCACCGGTTCCGGCCGCGTGCCTTTCTCCTTCACCACCAGGGACACTCCTTGCCCATGTCGTGGGCTCACTGCAGCCGGGCGAGCCCGGCCAGGTCGATACCGCGCGCCACCCGCCGCACCTCCACGGTGCCCGGGAAGCCTCGGCTGGTGACGGCCACCACGAAGCGGTCGCCGACGAGGAGGTTGGCCTCGGCCAGCGACTCCTCCGCGTCGTACCTCACGAAGCCCACCGTGTCCCCCCAATGGATGGGGGCCGCCGGGTCGCTCGACTCCCGGCCCTTCGCCCGGTCCGCGGCGTCGCGGATGGCCTTGCCAATCTTGTCGCCCATCGTGGTGTCCACGATGCGCACCTTCACCTCGCGCCCCTCACCTCGCGTGAAGAGCCGCTCGGCCTCGGAGACGGACACGTCGCCGTACTTCCCCGTGGAGCCCTGGGTGCGCGCCACGGTGAAGCCGTCCAGGTGCTCGGGCAAAAAGGGCGCCAGTTGCTTGAAGTACACGCAGGGCGCGCTCGCCGCTGGGACGGAGGGTGCCACCTCCGACGCGGCGCTACCGTTGTCGAGGCAACCCGTGCCCGCGCCGAGCGCGAGGAAAACGGCGCAGAGCCGGTGGAAGAAGTCGCGCACGGACGAATCAAAGGGTATCCAAGGCCCGCGCGCAATGGACCTCTCGAAGCTCAACCCTCCGCAGCGCGAGGCCGTGGTGACCCTCCAGGGGCCACTGCTCGTCCTGGCAGGCGCTGGCAGCGGCAAGACTCGCGTCATCACCCACCGCATCGTCCACCTGCTCAACGAGCGACCGGGCCACCTCATGGCCCGCAACGTCCTCGCCGTCACATTCACCAACAAGGCCGCGACGGAGATGAAGGAGCGCCTGGTCCACATGGCCGGGCCGCGCGCGCAGGGCGTGCTGGTGTGCACCTTCCACGCCTTTGGCGCCGAGGTGCTCCGCGAGGACATCCACCGGCTGGGCTGGCCGAAGAAGTTCGCCATCGCCGACATGGGCGACCAGCTGGCCAACATCCGCCGCGCCATGCGCGAGCACCGAATCGACGACCGCGCCTTCGACGCGCGCAAGGTCCTCACGCTCATCTCCAAGGCGAAGAACTCCGGCAAGACGCCCGAGCCCAAGCCCGAGGGCATTGGCGACGACTACGACCTCATCACCCACCTCGTCTACCCGGACTACCAGCTGGCGCTGAAGGCGCAGGGCTCGGTGGACTTCGACGACCTGCTGCTCTTGCCCGCGCGCCTGCTGCGCGAGTTCCCGGACCTCTACGCCAAGTACACCAAGCGCTTCCGCTACCTGCTGGTGGACGAGTTCCAGGACACCAACACCGCCCAGCTGGAGCTGCTCAAGCTGCTGGCCGGCGAGTCGCGCAACGTGTGCGCGGTGGGTGACGACGACCAGTGCATCTACTCGTGGCGCGGCGCCGAGGTGCGCAACATCCTCGACTTCGACCGCTTCTTCCCGGGAGGGAAGGAGGTGCGGCTGGAGCAGAACTACCGCTCCGTCCAGACGGTGCTGGACGCGGCCAACGCCGTCATCGCGAAGAACCCCGAGCGCAAGGCCAAGCAGATGTGGACCGACCGCGCCGGGGGGCCGAAGGTGAAGGTGGTCAGCTGCCCCAACGACGAAGAAGAGGCCCGCTTCGTCGCGCACGAAATCCAGAAGCACATCTCCCTGGGCATCCCCGCGGACGACATCGCCGTGCTCTACCGCACCAACGGCCAGTCCCGCCCCGTGGAGGAGCTGCTGCGCGAGAAGGGCATCCCCTACGAAGTCGTGGGCGGCAGCGAGTTCTTTGACCGGCGCGAGGTGAAGGACGTCATCGCGTACTTCAAGGTCATCGTGAACAAGCTGGACGAAATCTCGCTCATGCGAATCGTCAACGTGCCGTCGCGCGGCATCGGTGACGTGACGATGGAGCGGCTGAACGTCCACGCGCGGGGCGAGGGCGTCACGCTGTGGACGGCCATGCGCAAGGCCGACCAGTACGAGGACCTGCCGCCGGGCGCCGGGGGCAAGGTGCTGGAGTTCGTGGACCTCATCGAGCGCTACCGCGCCGCGTACGAGCACGGCCAGCTCGCCCTGGCGACGCGCAAGCTGCTGGAGGAGATTGGCTTCCGCGAGGCCACGCGCTCGCTGGCGACGTCCGCCACCATCGCCGACAAGAAGCTCAAGAGCGTGGACGGCGTGCTCAACTCGCTGGAGAACTTCGAGAAGCGCGAGGGCCCCAAGGCCAGCCTCCTCACCTACCTCAACCGGCTGAGCCTGGACACGCGCCAGGAAGAGGAGGAGGTGCCTGGGGGCAACAAGCGCGTCACGCTGATGACCGTGCACGCCTCCAAGGGCCTGGAGTACCGGCTCGTCTTCTTCATCGGCATGGAGGAGGACCTGATGCCCCACGGCGGCATGCAGGGCGAGCCGCAGAACCTCGAGGAGGAGCGGCGCCTCTGCTACGTGGGCATCACCCGCGCCAAGGAGCTGCTCTACCTCACCCGCGCCAACGTCCGGACCAAGCGCGGCAAGGAGGTACCCCGCACGCCTTCACGCTTCCTGGAGGACCTTCCCCCGGAGGTGGTGGAGAAGCTGGACATGGACGCGCCGCGTCAGGGGCCGGAGACCAAGGAGGAGAAGAACTTCTTCGCCAATCTCAAGGAGCGCTTCAAGAAGCCCCAGCCGGGCGGCCCGGCCCCGGCGCCTGGGGCGGCACCGGGTGCGGCTCCCGGGTCAGCACCCGGGCCTGCTCCAGGGCCTTCCAGGGGAGCGGCCGGGTAGGGGAGGGGCCTCCCGGAGCCCCGTCCTGCCCCGGTGGATCAGGGAATCCGGACGGCAGGTGCGCGGCGACCTTGACTTGATCCTCCGCACCCACTAGGACGGTCGGCCTTTCCGGGCCATCGTGGAGTTTTCACGGCGGACCCGTGGTTGGTTTGGCACGAGCAGCGGTCCCTGGCATGCACACGGCGACCGCGAGAAGTCTGGAGTGCAAAGAAATGTCGCAGAAGACCTACAGCGCGAAGGCTGGGGACATCAAGCGCCAGTGGCACGTCGTTGACGTGTCCGACAAGGTGCTGGGCCGCGCGGCGAGCCAGATTGCCACCCTGCTGAAGGGCAAGCACAAGGCCATCTACACGCCGTCCATCGATACCGGCGACCACGTCGTCGTCATCAACGCCGAAAAGGTGAAGGTGACGGGGACGAAGGAGCAGGACAAGATGTACTACCGGCACCCGCGCGCGGGTTTCCCCGGTGCCCTGAAGATCACCAACCTGGAGAAGCTCCGCCAGCGTCACCCCGAGGACGTCATCATCAACGCCGTGCGTCGCATGCTTCCGCGCAACGCACTCGGCCGCCAGATGATGACGAAGCTGAAGGTGTACGCGGGTGACACCCATCCTCACGCGGCCCAGAAGCCCGCCGCGTTTGAGGTCGAGGCGTAAAGGAGACATCGACCATGGCCATCCATCAAGAACTCGGTTTCTACGCCACCGGCCGCCGCAAGGAGGCCACCGCCCGTGTCTGGATTCGTCCCGGCACCGGTCAGGTCACCGTCAACGGTCGCGAGCTCAACGCCTACTTCGGTCGTGAGACCTCGAAGATGGTGCTGAACCAGCCCCTCGACATCCTCGAGCAGAAGGGCAAGCTCGACATCACGGTCAACGTGAAGGGCGGCGGTCTCTCCGGCCAGGCCGGCGCCATCCGTCACGGCATCGCCCGTGCGCTGTGCTCCTTCAACCCGGAGTTCCGTCCGGCGCTGAAGAAGGCCGGCTTCCTCACCCGCGATGCTCGCGCGGTCGAGCGCAAGAAGTACGGTCAGCCGGGCGCGCGTCGCCGGTTCCAGTTCTCCAAGCGCTAAGTCGAACTCGGCTGCTTGGTTGCCTTCACGGCGGGGGTCCTCTCGGGGGCCTCCGCCGTTGTCGTTTCCGGGGATGGCGGGCCATCGCGTGAGGCCGCGCGGCTCTGCTACCATCCGCCTCGCTCATGGAACTGAACGAGATTCTGCAGATCGCCCTGCGCGGCGGTGCCTCCGACATTCATCTCAAGGCTGGCCTCCCGCCGATGTTCCGCGTGGACGGCTCGCTGGTGCCGCTCAAGGACGGTCGCCGCCTCCCTCCGGAGGAGGTGGCGCGCATGGCCTTCGGCATCATGAACGAGTTCCAGAAGGAGAAGTTCAAGTCGAGCAACGAGGTGGACCTGGCCTACGGCGTCCCCGGGCTGGGCCGCTTCCGCGTCAACGTCTTCCAGCAGCGCGGCACGGTGGGCGCCGTCCTCCGCGTCATCCCCTTCAAGGTGATGACGATGCAGGACCTGCTCCTGCCCCAGGTGCTCGCCAAGATTTGCGGTGAGGAGCGCGGCCTCGTGCTGGTGACGGGCACCACCGGCTCCGGCAAGTCCACGACGCTGGCGGCGATGATCGACCACATCAACGCCAACGAGACCAGCCACATCATGACGATTGAGGACCCCATCGAGTTCCTCATTCGCGACAAGCGCTCCATCGTGAACCAGCGCGAGGTGGGCGTGGACACGATGAGCTTCGCGCAGGCCCTCAAGAGCGCGCTGCGGCAGGACCCGGACGTCATCCTCGTGGGCGAAATGCGAGACCACGAGACGATTGAGACGGCGCTCCACGCGGCGGAGACGGGCCACCTCGTCATGTCCACGCTGCACACGCTGGACGCCACGGAGACCATCAACCGCATCGTCTCCGCCTTCCCTCCGCACCAGCAGAAGCAGGTGCGCCTGCAGCTCGCGAGCGTGCTCAAGGGCGTGGTCAGCCAGCGCCTCGTGCCGCGCGCGGACGGCAAGGGCCGTGTGGCCGCGGTCGAAGTGCTGCGCGTCACCGCCCGCGTGCGCGAGCTCATCGAGGACAAGGACCGCACGAAGGAGATCCACGACGCCATTGCGCAGGGCACGGACTCGTACGGGATGCAGACCTTCGACCAGTCCCTGATGAGCCTGGTGCGCCAGGGGCTCGTCACCTACGACGAGGCCCACCGTCAGGCCACCAACCCGGACGACTTCGCGCTGCGCTTCTCCGGCATCAGCGGCACGTCCGACTCGAAGTGGGACAACTTCGACGCCAAGCCCGGCGAGGCCCGCCCCATTCCCGGCTCCGCGTCCTTCGCGCAGAAGGGCGCTCCGGCGGCGGCTCAGGCGGCCTTCTCCGCGAGGCGCTTCTCCAGCGCATCGGCGGCCTCCCAGTCACCGGAGTCGAAGCGGCCATCGGCCACCTCCTCGGCCAGTCGGCGCAGCTCGTCCTGGACGGCCTCCTCCAACACCTCTTCCTTCGCGAGGGCCTCCGCTTGGGCCTGCACGGCGGCGACCTTCGCGGAGGCGGCAGCATTGGCGGGGCGTACGCGTGGGGCGGGCAGTGGAAGGAGGAAGCCGGCCACGCCGAAGAGCAGGGCGCCCAGCAGTGCCCCCACCGGGCGGCGCCACCGCACCTCGGGAGGCTTCACCGCGCCAGCGAGCTGGTTGACGGCGAGCTCCCACTCTCCGACGGGCCGCTCCAGGCGCGTGAGCAGCAGGCCGCCCGCGTTGGCGGAGCGGTCCGCGAGCACGGCGGCGTGCTCCAGCGAGACACCGCGCGAGCGGGCGCGCCAGAACCACCAGGCGAAGCCGGCAGCCATCAGAGGCGGCAGGGCCCACACCCCGGCGCCGCGAAGGAGCAGTCGGGCGAGCACGCACGCGGTGGCGGTGGCCCACACCGGGGCGAGGCCGGCGTCAGCCCAGGCCACGGCATTGAGACGCCGCTGCACGCGCCGGATGGGCGCGAGCACGAGGGCCTGGAAGCGGCGGTCTTCACTGGCAGCCATGTAGGAGAAGGAGTGTCGGACACTCGGCCCGCGCCTACAAGCGACGCCCGGCCGATGCGTCACAGACCCACCCCGAGCGGTCGAAACCCGGACCTGAAACGACCGGGTCAGACCTCGGTGAACCACACGCCCGTCACCTTTTCGCGCTCCAGGGCCGTCTTGATGTCCTCGGAGACGATGAGGGCGATCTTCCATCCCCACGTGCGAAACACCTTCGCGCCGCCCACCTTGGAGCGGTCGATGCGCATCCCAGCGACAGAGCGATACTGGCCCAACTTGTCGGGCCGCCCGTGCTCCGGCTTCCAGTACCGCACCTCCCTGGAGGCCGTGTCATCGATGCAGCGGATGAGCTTTGTGGCAATCAGCATGAGGTACTGGTCCGGGCATCCCTTGATGTCCACGGGGATGAGCTGAACGTCATCGGGAGCCATCTCCGCGAAGAGGGTCGCCACCCGGACGTGGACCACCGGAGTCACGCCCACCCCCGCCGTGGAGAAGTCCAATCGCCTCCCGGGTTCCTCAACGGGAATGGTCAGCCGGCCTTCGACACGGACGGGCTGCCCCTTCGTGAAAGCCCAGGGGTCGTCCACCTCCTGGCCGCGCTCGTCCAGTGGGTCTCCCAGGTCCCAATTTCCTGTCTGGATGTCCTCGGAAAGGTCGAAGAAGCGCTCTGCCATGGCGCGTTTCTAGCGTGACTTGACCCGGGTCAGGAGCCTGTTGATGTCCGTCCCAACCGTGACGGCTTCGTCGGCCAATTCCCGGAGCGCGCCCGTCAACGCATTTCGGCACTCCAGCACGGCACGGCAATCCGCCATTGCCTCACGGAGCCGCCTGAAGACCAGCTCGTGGTACTCGCGCGGATGAGGCCCCTTGTGGCCTTGGATCGGGACGATGTTTTCAGGATCCTCCAGTTCCATCCCCGCCTTCTTGAAGAGCTTCCTGAACTCCGGCGTCCACGGCCCACCGCGCGCGGTGGAGACGCTGTTCTTGTTCGTGGCGAGGTGATGGTCGTGGGTTCCTCGGCTCCGGCTGCCCTTCACAGCCATCGCCACGGCATTCGGCGCCAGGGTGACGGTGAAGCCCTCGGCCGTCATCGCCACGGACTCCACACTACCAATGGCCGCGTACTGGTAGCCCGCCTGCGACTCCACGGCGAGCGCCGCCTGGGCGGAGCCTGGCAACCTGGACGCCTTCGCCGCCAGCCCCGCCGTGCTGCCAATGGCCGCCGTGGCCAGCATGACAAAGACGCGCGCCGCGTTCTCCCCGAGCACCTCGCCATACGCATCGCCAGCATCGCTGAGCTGCTCGAAGGTGGTGGCCCGGTCCACCGTCCGTACCAGCGTCACCCACCCGTCCAGCAGGCGCCACACCGTGTCCACGCCCAGGTATGCGATGGCACAGGCAGTGATGAGCGCGGCCACGCCCTTGCTCACCGGCTCGGGCAGCGCCCACAGCAGCAGATACATGCTGACCGAGGCCGTCACCGTGGCGAGCAACGCTTGAGGCTCGGCCATGTCCTTCAGTGCCTCTGCGGTCTCCTCCCAGACGGAGTCCATGGCGATGGCCATGGCCAGCGCGTACTTGCCGTCGCTCGCCAGCAACGGGCCTTCATCCAGCAGACGAAGGCAGTCTCCCGCCTGGTCCCTCCGCTCGCACCAGCGGCCATAGGCGCGCGTCAGCTCTTCGTCCGCGTACACCGCCAGCAGGCGCGGACCCTCCGGGTGCGCATCTTCCTCCATCGGGATGAGCCTCTGACTGCGCTCCTCGAACCAGTACACGCCGCTTCTCGCTGGCACACCGAAGAGCTCCCGCGCCGCTCGGAGCGGGTTCGCAACAGGACGCACGTCCCGAGCGAGCTCCACCAGGCTCTCCTCGAACGCGTCTGCGTCGACTTCGGCCTCCTCCACCGCGGCGCCCTCTTCTTCGCGAGGCGCGACGAGGATGGGAACGCCATCACCCGTGTTCAGGCGGATGACCCGGGACGTCGAGCACCCTGTCCCAACAAGCACCAGGAGCAGCAATACGGCCAACCGAAACGCCATTGCTGTCCTCTGCCATGCGTGACAGCGCAACTCATGAGTGGGACACCCGCCATCGCTGATGACGGGCGTCCCCGGGGTTACTGCACACCGTCAACCGCCCGCTCAGAAGTGGCAGGTCGAGTCGGCACCACAGAAGCCGTACCGGCCATTGCACTCACAGTCCCAATCATCCGAGCAGAACCGCGCATGGCAGAACGGACCACCACCCCCACCACCGCCACCCCCGGTCGAGTACGTGTACTCGCAGGCATATTGGACGCAGGTCGCGGTCAGCGCGGAAGGGCACGAGGCCTGACAATCCCAGTCGCTATTGCAGAGCGCCGCGTGACAGAGCAGCGACTCCTCACCACTCCCTCCGCTGGAAGCGGCCTGCGCGCTGTCGTCACAGGTCGCGCCTTCAGTGGGCTCGGCCACCGCGGCCGTGGCGAAGGTGAGCAGCAGCGCGGCACTCCAGGCGAAGGACAGTCGAAGGATGGACATGTGCGTGTGGCTCCAGACTCCAGCGCCCACGCGAAAGCGCGGGGAGCGCGGGTGGACGCACCATACCAACGAACGCCGTGAATCCTGGGCCGGAGGGTTTTCGACTGAGATTGGAACAAACGCCCTGAACTGAACGTGCGCACCCGTGCCCCCGGTTGCTCTCGTACCGCCGCGCTGTCGGAATGCCCCTGCACAATCGAGCGGCCTCAAACCCCGGGGGGACGACATGGCGACGCGGAACGACCTGGCGACGAGCACGGTGACGCCGAACGAGCTGAAACAGTGGCGCAAGGACTTCCACGAGGCCGTCTGCAAGGCCCGCGGCAACGAAGTCCTCCAGCGCGCTCCCAGGACGCGCTCCGCGCCCGAGCTCTTCGGCCCCGCCGAGCAGCTCCAGGCGCCCGCGAGCCTCACCGCCTTCGTCCCCTCCGAGGCCTGGCCGCAGCCCTCCTGGCGCGCAGGCATGGGCGCCATCCCCTACGACGGAGGCACCACCTTCCGCGTCTGGGCTCCCCATGCCCAGCGAGTACAAGTCGTCGGCGACTTCAGCCACTGGCACGCCGTGGAGCTGGCCCGTGAGCCCTCGGGCAACTTCTCCCGCGACATCAACGGCGCCCGCAACGGCCACCAGTACCAGTTCGTCATCCAGGGCAAGTACGGCGACTGGCGCTGGCGCAATGACCCGCGCGCCGCGGACGTCACCAACTCCACCGGCAACAGCGTCATCGTCGACCACCGCGACTTCCTCTGGCGCTACGACCACCACTTCCGCATGCCGGCCTTCCACGAGGTCGTCCTCTACGAGCTGCACGTGGGCACCTTCCACGACTCGCCCGGGTGGGGCCCCGGCAATTGGTTGAGCGCCATCGACAAGCTCGACTACCTGCGAGACCTCGGCGTCAACATGGTGGAGCTGATGCCCTCCGCCGAGTTCGCTGGCGACTTCTCCTGGGGCTACAACCCCACCTTCCCCTTCGCGCCGGAGAGCTCCTACGGCACGCCGAACGACCTCAAGCGCTTCGTGGACGAGGCCCACCGGCGCGGCATCGGCGTCATCCTCGACGTCGTCTACAACCACCTCGGCCCCAGTGATTTGCCCCACTGGGACTTCGACGGCGAGACGTTCGGCCGGGGCGGCATGTACTTCTACACGGACGAGCGAGCCAACACGCCCTGGGGCGCGACGCGGCCCGACTATGGCCGCTCCGAGGTGCGCGACTACCTGCGGGACAACGCCCTGATGTGGCTGCGCGACTACCACATGGACGGCCTGCGCCTGGACGCCACGAAGGAAGTCCGCATGGCCAACGGCGTGGACAACCCCGCTGGCTGGGACCTGCTCCGCTCCATCTCCGAGGCCGTGAAGCGCGAGTTCCCCTGGAAGCTCCTCATCGCCGAGGACATGGGCGGAGACCCCGCGCTCACCCATCCCCACGGCGCCGGCTTCGACTCGCAGTGGGACGCGGGCTTCGTCCACCCCGTGCGCGCCGCGCTCACCACCCCGTTCGACGAGGCCCGGGACTTGAACGCCGTCCGGGACGCGCTGTACGCCCGCTACAACGGCCAGGCCACCCAGCGCGTCATCTACACCGAGAGCCACGACGAGGTGGCCAACGGCAAGAGCCGCGTCCCCTCGGAAGTCGCGCCGTACGACACGGGCGGCCGGCTCGCGAAGAAGAAGTCCCTGCTGGGCGCGGCCCTCACGCTCACGGCGCCCGGCATCCCCATGCTCTTCATGGGGCAGGAGTTCATGCAGGACGGCCACTTCGACGACGGCACCCCGCTCGACTGGAACCGCGCCGGCTGGTTCAGCGGCATCCGGCAGGCGTACCGGGACCTCATCCGCCTGCGCCGCAACTGGCACGACACCAGCGCGGGCCTGCGCGGAGAGCACCTCCACGTCTTCCACCTCAACCACGCCGACAAGGTGCTGGCCTTCCACCGCTGGCAGCACGGCGGCCCGGGGGATGACGTGGTGGTGGTGGTCAACCTCGGCCACCGGACCTTCCACGGGTACGAAGTGGGCCTGCCCTCGGACGGGCTGTGGCGGGTGCGCTTCAACAGCGACTGGGTGGGCTACGCGCCCGACTTCGGCAACACGCCCACGCATGACGTGTGGGCCTCGTGGGGCGGGCGGGACGGCATGCCCGCGCGTGGCGCGCTGTCGCTCGGAGGCTACAGCGCGGTCATCCTTTCCAGGGACCGCTGGTAGAACCCGCCTCGGATGCTCCTCGCCCGTCCTCCTGACCTCGCACCGCGCGCCCCGTGGCCGGAGATGCCGCTGGTGGTCTGGCCCGCCGCGCTCGCCATGTGGGGCCCGGGGGACCAGTCCACGAAGCACGCCCACCACGCCATGCACCTGCTGCTCTGCCGGGAGGGCACGCTCTCGGTCCGCGCGCAGGGCATGAAGGCGGCCGAGCAGGCGGCGGGTGTCCTGGTCGGCCCCGATGTCTCGCATTCTCTCGACGCGCGGGGCACCGAGGTCCTCCTCCTCTTCATCGAGCCCGAGAGCGACGACGGCCTGCGGCTCGGCGCGTCGCTCGAAGGCCCCGTGCGCCTCTTCGACGGGGCCGCCGTGACGCCCTGCTCGGCCCCCTGCCCCGCTCCGGCCCCATCCCCCATGACGCCGTGGGCCCGTGGATGCAGTCCACCCTGGCGTCTCTCTCCGGCACGCCCGAGCCGGCCCG
>JBKGHK010000278.1:0-12425 GCA_046520375.1 Pyxidicoccus sp. 3LFB2 | reverse complement strand
GCCTGACGGGCAGCCTCGGCGGCCTTCCGCGCGGCCTCGGCGGCACGGCGTGCTGCCTCCGCGGCACGGGCTTCTTCCGCACGACGCGCGGCTTCCGCCGACGAAACCGACCCTGAAGCCCCGGAACTGCCGCTGGTGGGTGCCAAACCCATTTGAAGATTCCCCTGTGAAGACGGACTTCAGATTATCGGAGGGCGGGTCCAAAAGTTCCCAGCCCTTCGATGGCGTTCCTGGTTAGTTGCCTGGCGACCTTCATTCTGGATTCAATTCCTCTCAAGCACACATCCACCCAGCCCCGCAGACACCGGGCAAGTGCTTGAAATGACGGGCCGGCTCGCCGGGCACTTGCTGTGGTCCGAGGTGGGAAGAAAGCACAGAGGGCCTCGCCGGTGACGGTGCGGAAGTTCCGGGGCCAGGCTCCAGGCCGCACGGGAATGGCTTTCGCGACGTCAGGCCATGGGTGATTGCGCGTCGGTGCGTGGCGTTCCGGCCCGTAAAGCCGGAATCGGTGTCACCCGGAGCAATCCCTCACCATTGCCCCAAAGTCTGCTTGATCTGGCGACTTCAGGCATGACAAGGATTGCGCCGCCGTGCTCCGGGCCCCGAGCCATGGACTGGTCAGCGCCGCTCTGGCCGATGAGAGCGGACATTGCAATTGCAGTCGAGGGGGAACACCCAACATGAAGACCTTGAGCAGAGCAGGCCTGTTGTGGATGGCGTGTGTCTTGTTGAGCGCCTGCGGTGGCGGTTCCCAGCCACCCGAGAACTCCAGCGGGACCGAGTCCATCCGGATGGAGATTTCCCTGGCGGGTGACGCGTGCGGCGTGATGTCCGCGCGGGCCACCGTCTTCGCGCAGGACATGGGGACCCTCGGTCCCGTGCCGCTGGAGGTCACCGACACGGCCATCCAGGGGCGCATCAACTCCGTCCCGGCGGGCACGGGCCGGACGGTCAGCGTGTTCGCGTACAACGCCTCGGGGTTGGAGGTGTACGCGGGAAGCGTGGTGGTGGACGTGGTCGCCGGCCAGGTGACGTCGGCCCAGCTCGTCCTGCGCCGCAACATGACGAACTGCCCGGGCTCCACCACGGGAAGCATCGACATCAACGGCGTGCTGGAGTCGGGTGAGCCCGTTCCGGATGCGGGCACCGGCGGTGGCGACGGCGGTGTGGAACCCGACGGCGGCATCGTCCTGGGCGGCGCTGACTTCAACTTCAGCTTCCAGGACGCGACGCTGACGCAGAATGGCGTCATCCACTTCATGGATGGCCAGGCCGACAGCATCCGTCGGCTGGACCTGCAGTCCCGCGCCTTCCTGCCCCCCTACGTGGGCACGGGCGACGCGACGGCCATGGCGGTGGCTCCAGACGGGACGACGGCCTACCTGGCCTACACGGGCGGCCGCATCGACGCCTTCGACGCCCAGGGGGCTGGTAACGCGCGGTTCTTCGGTGCCGCGCCGGCGGTGGTGTCGAGCATGGTGGTGGCGGGCAACTACCTCTTCACCATCGACGGCTCCGGCGCCTGGGACACGCATGCGCTGTACCAGCGGTCCACGGGGACTCGCGTCTTCTCGGCGGACTGGCGCCACTCGGCCACCAGCCTGGCGTTCTCTCCGGCGGACAACAGCATCTACTTCACCAACAGCGGCGTCTCTCCGCAGGACGTGCACCGGGTGACGGTGGACATGGCGGCGGGCACCTTCGGGAACGAGGTGGACTCGCCGTACCACGGCGACTACTTCCTCAACTCGCCGCTGCGCATGCTGCCGGATGGCTCCGGCTTCATCCTGGGCAGCGGCCTGCTGTTCAACGCCGGGGACCTGACGTACCGCACCAGCCTCGGCCTGTCCTTCGTGGACGTCGCCTTCCACGGTGACCGGCTCTACCTCATCGACGCCGTGGGGCAGACGACGCAGCTGCGCGTGCTCAACAGCCGGTTCGACATCCTGTCGGCCGCGAACTACCCGGGCACGCCGCTGCGGCTGTTCGTGCACGGCGGCAAGCTGGTGCTGCTCACCCGGGCCGGGACGAGCGGCTTCCAGGTCCGCATCATGACCCCGTAGTCGCACCCGCCGGCAGTCTCCGGAGGGGCGCGGGAGGGGCATTCCCCTTCTCGCGCCCCTTCGCGTTTTCATGCCCGGGCCTGGAGGCTCACATCCCGGCCCTGGGCATGGCTGTCATGGCGCCGCTGATTCATGACGGGCAACAGCGTTACTGGCTGCAATAGTGGTTTACAGAGACATCCAGCCCAAGGTCCTGGAGCCGGTATCGGAACGTCCCATACTGCTGGCCTATAATGAATGGCACGACCATGGCGTAGTGAGTACCGCTCTCGACGGAATGAAAGCACGTGATGGTGTCAAAGGCGGGGCCGAGGCCCGTCCGTGCGAGACGCCTCCCGTCCATCCCCATGACGATGAACTCACACCCTCCCACGGTGATGGCTTCACAGCCGAAGCTGTAAATGTGGCCAGCCTCCGCCGGGAAGGAGAAGAAGGTGGCGTTGATCCTCTGCTCAGCCGGTTCGACCAGCGCGGCTTCGGCGAACTCCTCAGACACAGTCATTGGGATGGCATTGCTCTGGACAAGCTCCAACTGTGCCGGAGTGATGGTCCCATCCTCCTTGAAGAAGAAGCGGCAGTCCCGCGTTGCCCCCTCCTTGCCCTCACAGTCATTGCCGCAGGCGGTCGACAGCATCATCCAAAGGCCCAAGCCAATGGCACAGGAAAGGCGTCCGCAAAGGACGGCGTAGACATGGCGCATCCGGGAAGTCTACCGCCAGGCCTGGTTGGATTGAAGCCAAGGTGCAGCTGCACGCCTCGTCCACAGGTCCATCCCCGTCAGATACACGGGCATGGCGCGTCCACGATGGCCTGTTCACAAGGGCTTGTTAATCTGGGGCGCCACTCATGTTCCGAATCGAGACCGAGAAAGAGCTGCTGAACGCCTTCCGCTCGCGAGACCGCAAGCACGTCGAGCTGCCCAAGGGCACCCGGCTTCCCCTCTTCGTCCGCGACTACCTGTCGTGGGTGGACCCGTACGGCGTCCGTGTCTTCCTGGTGTTCATGGCACCGGGCAGCACCCAGCTCACGGGCATCGCGTTCCGTCGCGACCAGCAGGGTGAGAAGACCGGCGCGCCCGTGGTGTGTGATTGGTGCCGCGCCAGTGGCGGGTCCGACATGATTGGACTGCTCACCACGGACGTGGACTCGAAGCGCCGGGTGGGGGTGTATCTCTGCATGGATTTGCGCTGCAACGAGCGGCTGGAGTCGACCACGAACCTGGCCGGCCGGAGCCTCCTGGATGAAACCCAGAAGCTCATCGAGCGGATGACCCGCTTCGCGACCGAGGGGCTGGGGATGGAGCTGCGCTCGAAGGCGGGCTGACGCGGGTCAGCCGTCGCGCGGCAGGCGGACGCGGAACGTCGTGCCCGCGTCCCCCGTGGACTCCACCTCGACGCCGCCCCCGTGGGCGCGGACAATCTGGTCCACGATGAAGAGCCCCAGGCCGATGCTGCGCCGCTCGCCGCCAGCATCGGTGCCGCGAGTCATGGGCTCGAACAGATTCGGCAGGACGTGCATGGGGATGGGCGGCCCTTCGTTGCCCACGGAGAGCACCACCTGGCCTCCCTCCGCCACCGTCTTCACCCGGATGGGGGTGCCGGGCGGGCTGTACTGCACGGCGTTGGTGAGCAGGTTGGTGAGGACCTGGGCGATGCGGTCGGGGTCCCACGAGCCCTGGGCGTCCCCCTGGCAGTCCATGTCGAACCGGCGCCCGGGCGTGGCCAGCCCCACCTCGTCCACCACCTGCTGCGTGAGCGCATGCAGGTCCACGTGCTGGCGCTTCACCGGGAGCGACTTGCCCATGCGGGCCCGGGTGAAGTCGAGCAGGTCCCGGATGAGCCGGTTGGCCCGGTCCGCGGACTCCAGGATGCGACTGAGGCCCCGGCGGGCCCGGTCATCCAGGTCCGTGCGGCGCATCAGCGTCGCGGCCGACAGGGTGATGGCGTTGAGGGGGTTGCGCAAATCGTGGCTCACGATGCCGATGAGCTGCTCGCGCAGCTGCGCGGCCTCGTGGGCACTGAACAGCTGGGCGTCACGGCGCCCCAGCTCGTCCTCCTGCTCCAACTGGTAGCCCACCAGGTCCCCGAGGTGGCGGAACACCTCCAGCTTGTCTTCCGAGACGTCCGCCGGACGCGGGTCCAGCGCGCAGAGCACCCCGAAGAAGGACCCGTCCCGCCGATGCAGGGGCACGGCGACGTAGCTCTCGATGCCGTAGAGCTTCGGCGCCGGATGGGTCGCGAACCGGGGGTCCACGCTCGCATGCCTGATGAGGAGCGGCGCGACCGCGCCGCGAACGGTGCTTCAAAATGTCGTGGCGACTTCCAGCGTGTCTCCGGGCCGCAACCCGAAGTTCACCTCGTCCAGCACCGCGCAGCACGTCCAGGACTCGGCGGTGACGCGAGCCACCACCCCGAGCCGCAGGCCCGTGGTCTGCAGGAGCAACCGCAGCACCGTCTTGACGGCCTCGATGCGGCCGATGGCCGCGACGTCCTCGGCCAGCTTCGGGTTCAGGGCGGCGTTCGGGGACGTGGGCTTCGATGAGTCCGACATGGGGAAAGAAGCTAACTGCCCCCCCGGCGCGCCTCACGCGACATGTTCGGGGCACCGGGTCCGATGGGTCGCATACCAGACGGCCGGCCTCACACCGCCCTCCACTCCTCTCGCGGGGCCGCATGACACGTCCATGGGGTGGCGGTAGCGTGGCCCTCGTGATGCGTCGCGCACTCCTCGTTCCGCTGCTGGCCTCCCTCTGCCTCGCCGGTTGCTTCCGGGACAGGCGGCCGGAGGGGCCCTCCTTCCCCTCGCTCGCGAAGTCGCTCTTCGACACCCTGGAGGACGAGGGCGCCCTGGCGAGCGCCTACGTCGTGGACGCGGTGACGGGCGAGCCGCTCTACACCCACCGCGAGCATGTGCGCCTGCTGCCCGCGTCCACCATGAAGGTGGTCTCCACCGCGTCGGTGCTCTCCGCGCTGGGCGCGGACTTCCGCTACCAGACGCCGGTGGCGCTGGAGGGCGCCATCGCCGACGGCCTCTTCCTGGGAGACGTGGTGGTGGAGGCCGCGGGAGACCCGTCCCTGGGCTCGTGGCGCTTTCCGGAGACGGCGCTCGCCTGCGACCAGGTGGCGGAGGCGATGCAGGCGCGCGGCATCCGCCAGTGGCGCGGGCAGGTGCGGGTGCGCGGCACCGACGAGTCCGACCTGCCCTTCGGCCCGGGCTGGGCGTGGGACGACGCCGCGTACGCCTACAGCGCGGCCCCCACGTCCTTCGTCTTCCGGGAGAACGTGGTGGACCTGGCGCTGTCCCGCGCGGACGGCGCGGACTGCGCGCAGCGCCCACGGTGCAGCTGACGCCGGCCTTCGCGTCCCTGTCCGCCGTGGTCAGCGTGGACATGAACGCCGAGCGCGCCAACCTCTCCTGCACGCGCCAGCGCGGCGGCCCCGGGGTGCGCTGCGTGTGGCGCTCGCCGGCCAACCAGTGCCCGCGCGCGGCCACCGTGAAGCTGGCGGTGGATGACCCGCAGGCTCCTCTTCTCGGCGTGCGTGGAGGAGGCGCTGCTCCAGCGCGGCGTGCGGCGGCTGCCCATGACGCTGGAGGCCCCCTCCCCGCTCCGCCCGCCCGAGCCCGAGCCGCTTGTCACGTTGGTCAGCCCGCCCCTGTCGGAGCTGGTGAAGGTCACCAACAAGGAGTCCCTCAACCTCTACGCCGAGCGGCTGGGGCTGCGCTTCACGCGCGAGCGCGCCGGCACGGAGACCTATGCGGCCCTGCGCTCGGCCCTGGCCGGTGAGCTCACCCGCCGGGGCATCCCCGCCCGGGACTTGAGGCCGGTGGATGGCAGCGGCCTGTCCCGCTACAACATGGCCACCGCACGAGGCCTGGTGCGCGTGCTCTTCACCAGCCTGCGCGAGCCGTATGGCACCGCGCTGGTGGACAGCCTGCCCGTGGCCGGCCAGGACGGCACGCTCGCCACGCGGCCCGTCACCCCGCTCACCGCCGGCCGCATCCGCGCGAAGACGGGCACCCTCTCCGGACAGCGGTGCTTCGTGGGGGTGGTGGACCGGCCTGGAGACTCCGTGCACCCGCGCGTCGTCTTCGCGCTGATGCTGGGCAACATGGACGAGGGCACCGCGCTGCCTTCCAGCGAGGCCTTTGACCGCTTCGCGGCGGCGCTGGTGGAGCTGCCCCTGCGCTGAGCGTGCGGCTTCCGGGGCTGACGCGCCGCATTCCCGCCGCCAGGACGGTCGGAACGCTGGCGAACACCCGGGCCACGGCGACATTCCCGGGGCGTGGAAGGTGCGCCAGGGGGCGGGTGGACGTGGCAGGCTGCGCGCGACTTCCCCACCCACGAGGTGAACCTTGAAGCTGAAGAGCGCATTGACGGTGGCGGCGCTGATGCTGCCGCTGGCCGTCCCCGCCGCCCCGGCAACCAAGACGGCCAAGGCGGGCAAGACGCCGCCCGCGACCGAGAAGCAGGAGAAGGTGGACACCTACCACGGGACGCAGGTGAAGGACCCGTACCAGTGGCTGGAGGCGTCCTCCGACGCGAAGGTGAAGGAGTGGAACGACGCGCAGAACGCGCACACGCGCGCGATTCTGGACAAGCTGCCCGGGCGTGAGGGCCTGCGCCAGCGCATCAGCGAGCTGCTCAGCTGGAAGTCCCCCGCCTACTTCGGCCTGCAGGAGGCCGGCGGCACCCTCTTCTCCGTGAAGGCGCAGCCGCCCAAGCAGCAGGCGTTCCTGGTGGTGCTGGGCTCGGTGGACGACACGTCCAAGGAGCGCGTGCTCGTGGACCCCATGGTGGTGGACCCGTCCGGCCACACCACCATCGACTGGTACGTCCCCACGCTGGACGGCAAGAAGGTGGCCGTCTCCATGTCGAAGAACGGCACGGAGAGCGGCGACGTCAGCATCTACGACGTGGCCACCGGCAAGGCGCTGCCCAACGAGGTGGTGCCGAAGGTGAATGGCGGCACCGCGGGCGGCAGCCTCGCGTGGAACGCGGACGGCACGGGCTACTTCTACACGCGCTACCCGCGCGGCGAGGAGCGCGCCCCGGCGGACCGCGACTTCTTCCAGCAGGTCTACTACCACCAGCTGGGCACGCCGACGGAGAAGGACACGTATGCGCTGGGCAAGGACTTCCCGCGCATCGCCATGACGGAGCTGGAGACGTCCCACGACGGGAAGCACACGTCGGCGCTCGTCGCCAACGGCGACGGTGGCGAGTACATGCTCTACCTGCGCGGCCCCTCCGGCCAGTGGGCGCAGGTGTCGAAGTTCGAGGACAAGGTCATCCGCGCGGCCTTCGGCCATGACGGCGCGCTCTACCTCCTGAGCCGCAAGGACGCGCCGCGCGGCAAGGTGCTGCGGCTGCCGCTGGCCACGCCCACGCTGGACAAGGCGACGGTGCTGGTGCCCGAGGGCGAGGCCAGCATCCAGGGCCTCTTCCCGGCCAAGACGCGGCTGTACATCAACGAGCAGCTGGGCGGCCCGTCGCAGCTGCGCATGGTGGACCTGAAGGGCCAGGCGCTGGGGCTGGTGCCCACGCTGCCGGTGTCGTCCGTGGGCGGGCTGGTGCCCTCGGGCAACGGGGACGACGTGCTGTTCATCAACTCCAGCTTCGTGCAGCCCATGGCCTGGTACCGGTACGCGGCCAAGGACAACAAGGTGACGAAGACGGCGCTGGCGCGCACCTCGCCGCTGGACTTGAGCGACGTGGAGGTGGTGCGCAGCGAGGCCACGTCCAAGGACGGCACGAAGGTGCCGGTGACCATCCTCAAGAAGAAGGGCACGAAGCTGGACGGGAAGAACCCGGCGCTGCTCACGGGCTACGGCGGCTTCAACGTCTCCATCACCCCGAACTTCAACGTGCTGGCCGGGCTGTGGATGGAGCAGGGCGGCGTGTACGCCATCGCCAACCTGCGCGGCGGCTCGGAGTTCGGCGAGAAGTGGCATGCCGAGGGGTCGCTGACGAAGAAGCAGAACGTCTTCGACGACTTCTACGCCGCCGCGAAGCTGCTGGTGGACCAGAAGTACACGCAGCCGAAGAAGCTGGCCATCCAGGGCGGCAGCAACGGCGGCCTGCTGATGGGCGCGGCCGTCACGCAGCACCCGGAGATGTACGGCACCGTCGTGGCCCGCGTGGGCATCTACGACATGCTGCGCGTGGAGCTGACGCCCAACGGCCAGTTCAACATCACCGAGTACGGCACCGTGAAGGACCCGGAGCAGTTCAAGGCCCTGCACGCGTACTCGCCGCTGCACAACGTGAAGGACGGGGTGAAGTACCCATCGGTGCTCTTCACCTCTGGCGCCAATGACCCGCGCGTGGACCCGTTCCACTCGCGGAAGATGGTGGCCCGGATGCAGGAGGCCACCGGCTCCAAGCGCCCCATCCTCCTGCGCGCCGACGCGGAGACCGGCCACGGCGCCGGCACCCCGCTCAACGCGCGCATCGAGGAGGAGGTGGACGTCTACTCCTTCGTCTTCAACGAGCTGGGCATGAAGTACCGCCCGCCCGCGAAGAAGGTCAGCGCCCCCGCGCCGCAGTGACGCGCGGAGGAAGCTGACTCGGGCTTCGAGGCCCGCCGTGGACACGGAGCTCTTCCGTGGCCCGCGGCGGGCCTTCGTATGTGACGGCTACAGCTCCACCTGGGCGCCCAGCTCGACGACGCGGTTGGGCGGAATCCGGAAGAAGGCCGTGGCCGAGCGCGCGTTGCGGCTCATCCACACGAAGAGGGCCTCGCGCCACAGGGCCATGCCCGGCTTCTTGCTGACGATGAGCGTCTCGCGGCCGAGGAAGAAGCTGGTGCTCATGACGTTGAAGGGCAGCCCCGCTTCGCGGCAGCGCTTGAGGATGTCCGGAATGGACGGGTCCTCCATGAAGCCGTAGCGCGCGGTGATGCGCCGCAGGCCCAGGGGCAGGCTCTCCACCGTCACCCGCTCGGCGGATGGGACATGGGGCTGGTCCTCGGTGGCGATGGTGAGCAGCAGCGTCTGCTCGTGCAGCACCTTGTTGTGCTTCAGGTTGTGCAGCATCGCCGTGGGGGCAATCTCTGGGTTGCCCGTCATGAAGATGGCCGTGCCCGGCACCCGGTGGGGCGAGTTGTCTCCGAAGCTCTCGAGTAGATCCTTCAAGCCGAGGGACGAGGCGCGCAGCTTCTCTCCCAGCAGCTCCCGTCCCCGCTTCCAGGTCGTCATCAACGTGAAGAGGACGGCGCCCATGGTGAGCGGCAGCCAGCCGCCGTGGGCCACCTTGACGATGTTGGCGCCGAAGAAGGACAGGTCGATGGCGAGGAGAATGGCCGCGATGGGCAACAGGATGGAGCGCCGCACGCCCCACCGCTCGCGCGCCACCACGTAGGCCAGACACGTGGTGATGGCCATGGTGGCCGTCACGGCGATGCCGTAGGCGGCCGTGAGCGCGCCGGAGGAGCGGAAGCCCAGCACCACCGCCAGCACGCCCAGCAGCAGCGCGAGATTCACGCCCGGCAGGTAGATCTGCCCCTGCTCCTCGGCGGAGGTGTGCACCACCTCCAGCCGGGGCCAGTAGCCGAGCTGGATGGCCTGCCGCGTGAGACTGAAGACGCCGGAGATGAGCGCCTGCGAGGCGATGACGGTGGCCGCCGTGGCCAGCGCCACCAGCGGGTACAGCGCCCAGCCCGGGGCCAGGTAGAAGAACGGGTTGGACGCGACGGACGGGTCTCTCAGCAGCAGCGCGCCCTGGCCGAAGTAGTTGAGCAGCAGCGCCGGCAGCACCAGGGCGAACCACGCCAGGCGGATGGGCCGGTAGCCGAAGTGGCCCATGTCCGCGTACAGCGCCTCGCCGCCCGTGACGACGAGGAACACCGCGCCCAGCACCAGGAAGCCGTGCCACCCGTTGCGCACGAAGAAGCCCACCGCATGCGTGGGCACCACCGCCTGGAGCACCGAGGGGTTCTTCACCAGCTCATGCACGCCCAGCACGGCGAGGACGAGGAACCACATCACCATCATCGGGCCGAACACCCGGCCGATGCCGCCCGTGCCCTTGCGCTGCACGAGGAACAGCGCGACCAGGATGACCAGCGCGATGGGCACCACATACGGCGTAAATAGCGGCGTGGCCACGGCCAGCCCCTCCACCGCGGAGAGCACGGACACCGCCGGGGTGATGACACCGTCGCCATAGAGCAGGGCCGCGCCGAACAGGCCCAGCGTCAGCAGCACGCCCCGGCGCACGCCGGTGCCAGCGCCGCCACCGCGCTGCACCGTCAACGCAAGCAGCGCGAGGATGCCACCCTCGCCCCGGTTGTCCGCCCGCATGACGAAGCCGAGGTACTTCACGGAGATGACGACGATGAGGCTCCAGAAGACGAGGCTCAGCACGCCCAGCACATTCTGGGGCGTGGGGCTGATGCCGTGCGCGCCGCTGAAGCAGTCGCGCAGCGCGTACAGCGGACTGGTGCCGATGTCGCCGTAGACGATGCCCAGCGCGCCCAGGGCGAGCGGAGCCAGTCGCGCGAGCGGCTCGGGGGAGGTTACCGGGTTGGAAACGGGGACAGCCGAGCTCGCGGACGACGACGAGCCCGGCCCAGGACTGCTGGGGTCGGAAGACATTGCGCTCTCCTCGACGCCTGCGGGGTTAGCTGACGGGCTCGGGCCAGGAGAACCGGCCCTACACTCGACTTCGAGCGACTCGCCCCAACGAACCTGGGTCCCCCGCTCCCGCGGATGGCGGGATTCGGCGTATCGCGGCAATACGTAGTGCCGCGCCTGGCGGACTGCAACGCGCCTGCAAAAAGACCAGGAGCGGCGGCCACTTGCGCGACGCCCTACCGCCGCCGCTCAGGAGAAGCGGACCTCGACGGCGCGGGCATCGGGCTCGACGAAGTGGAGCAGCGCCTCCCCTTCCCCGGCCAGCGCGTCGCGCGTCTTCTTCGTCAGCGGCGCGAAGGGCTCGGCGACGAGCGTCGCGGTGGCCTTCTTCCGCTCCACCTTCCACGTGCCCGAGACGAAGCCGTCCACGAGGAAGGTGGCGGGGATGCGCAGGTTCTTCGTGATGAGCTTCGAGCGATGCGCGTCCGCCACCAGCCGCGTGCGGTCGTCATGGCCGAGGACGAGGCTGTCGAACTCCGGGAGGAAGCGCAGGGGCGCGGGCGTGTCCTCCGGAGGGCGCGGCGCCTTGGGCAAGTCGAACAGCTCGCGGCCCTTCTCGTCGCGGAAGGTGCGCAGCTTCGGCTTCAGCGACACCAGCACGTCCTTCAGGCCCTTGAGCCCGGTCCACGTCTGCACGTCGGTGGCGCTGGCGGGACCGAAGGCCGCGAGGTAGCGCAGCACCAGCGTGTCGAGCCGCGCCTGGGTGTCCAGCGGCTCGCCCAGCCACGACTCCGCGAGGGCGAAGTCCGTGGCGGGCGGAAAGCCCCAGTCCGCATCCGTGGGGACCTGGATGAGCGGCAGGTACATCCGCACGAGGAAGCCCATGGCCCGCTCGTCCGCCTTCGGGTTGCGCTCCAGCAGGTAGTCCCTCACCTCCTCGAAGGTCCGCGGCTCCTCCCCGAGGTACTCACGCGCGGCCACCAGCAACGGCTCGAGGTCCAGGCCCTCGGCGCGCTCGCGGAGGATGGCGTGTGCCGAGGCCTCCAGCATGGGGCTGAAGGCGGCGCGCAGCGCCACGTAGTCCTTCGCGCTCGCCAGATGCAGCGTGCCGCGCATCAGCGTCGCGCGGACCACCTCGCGGCGCTGGAGCAGCCGGGTGAGGTCCTCCCGCCGGAAGCCCTCCACGCGGGACCAGAGCCCCACGAAGGGTGGCTTCGCCTGCTGGGCCTGGAGCGCCACCAGCCGCTCCACCGCGCGAAGCAGCGGGACCTGCTCGCGCTCCAGCAGCAACTGGCGCGCGAGCGTGGCGCGGTTGAGCTCTCGGGTCGTCAGGGTGTCCGGTGGGGGCGTGGAGCGGGCGGGCATGGGACCTCGGGCGGAGTGCGGAGCCGCGTGGGGTGTCTACCACCATGCCCCACGGACTCGCGTGGCCTCCGTCAGGCTGGAGCCGCCCCGCGCCGGGTGCCACCATGCGCCGCATGAACGCCACCCCGCTGGACTCGCTCCTCACCCCCGCCGCCGTCGTGGACCTGGAGCGCGTGGAGGCCAACCTCCAGCGCGTGGCCGTGTACGCACGCGAGCAGGGCCTGCGGTGGCGCCCCCACACGAAGACGCACAAGACGGCGGAGCTCACCGCCCTCCAGCTCCGGGCCGGCGCCTCGGGTATCACCGTGGCCACGCCGCACGAGGCCGAGGTCATGGCCACCGTCGCGGACGATGTGCTGGTGGCCTACCCGCCCGTGGGCGCCGCCCGGCTCGCGCGCCTCATGGCCCTGCCCCGCCACGTGC
>JBKGHK010000277.1:0-12432 GCA_046520375.1 Pyxidicoccus sp. 3LFB2 | reverse complement strand
CGCCCGAGGTTCTCCGGGCTGGCCAGCGCCGCGCGCGAGGTGGCGAGGACTGGCCCTGCTGCTCGCGCCAGCGGCAACGTGGGAGCCCTCGTGGCCGGGAGCCCTGGCGCCCTGACAGGCCGGGCGGCTCCACCGGGGGCCATGGGAGGCGGAGGGGTTCCCGCTCTCCGGCGGGCTTCCGCCTCTTGGAGTGCCTGCTGGAACCGGGCCCCGTCCGGTGCCTGCTTCACCGGGGCGGATTCGGATGGAGACTCTGGAGCGTCGACCTTCATGTCATCCCTCGCGGAAGGTGGCGCGAGGAAGAGAGCAGGGGACGTGCCAGGAGCCGCGCTCCGGGGTGGACTCCCGGAGCCGTGCCATGGCCCGGACAGGCGTCCGGGAGCGGGATGCCTCTAGCGGCGCGTCCCGAAGGCGCCGGGCTGCAGGGGCGCGAGCCCCGTCAGGTCATTGACGGCCAGGGGGCACGCGGCCAGCGCGGCCGGGTCGATGAGTCCGGAGACGCGCGTCCAGTCCCGCTCCGGGAACAGCAGCGCGTCGCGCATCTCGATGGAGGTGAGGCCCTTCTTGTACTCCCAGAAGCGGCCCCGCAGGAGGACCTTCGTCCCGCGCAGCAGCTTGTTGAGGTCCACGTACTGCGACTCCGCGAGCCTCGCGGTGATGTCCACCTTCGTGCGCTTGGGCGGCTTACCGAACTGGAACTCGTACGTCGCCTCGGAGGGGCGCTCCGGCTCCACCCAGACGAGGCGGGCCAGCATGTACGGCTGCTCCGGCTCCTCGCCCTTCTTGAGGCGCTTCTTCTTCGGCTTCTCCAGCTTCACGTCGACGACTTCCACTCCGGAGAACGCCAGCTCGTGGTCCAGGTAGTTGTCGCGGAAGAGCGCCTCGGCGGTGGACGCGGCCACGGAGGTGGCGCGCACCACGTCCTCGTTGTAGCGCTCGCGCAGCACGGGCAGGGTGAGCAGGAAGCTGTCCAGCGGCTTCACGCCTTCCGACAGGAAGCGCAGCTTGGCCAGGTCCATGGCGGGGTAGTGCGGCGCCAGCGCCTGCGCGGTGATGAGCCACTCGGGCGGCAGCTTCTGGTCGATGAGCGCCCGCCGCACCATGGCGACGAAGAAGGCATTGCCGGGGAAGCGCGGGTTGACGAGCTGGGTGTTCAGCGCCTGGACCAGCACCGGCTCCAGCATGAAGTTCTCGTCGCGCTTGTGGAACAGCGGCGCCGTCTCACCGAGCAGGGTGAACATCGCGCCCACCAGCTGGGCGCAGTTGGGGTCATCGGTGCCCTGGCGGAGCGCCTGGTACAGGCGCGTCTTGAGGAAGCGCTTGTCCATGTCCTCCTCGCGGAAGACGGGGGCCTGGCCGGTGCCGAAGAAGAACTCCGGCTGGGCGAAGGCGGGCATGGCCAGCAGGCCCAGGGCGAGTGCAAGCAGTGGGGCGGAACGCATGTCATCCCCAGCCTATCACGAGGCCTCCAACGGGAGGGGGCCCCCCTCGGGAGGGGGGGAGGCCTGGAGCACCAGCAGAACGGCGCCCAGCTCCAGGACGGCGGCCATGGCGAAGAGCCGGTGTCCCCCCAGCCAGTCGTACGCGGCCCCGGAGGAGGCGTAGCCCACCAGCCCTCCCACGCCGAACGTCACGGCCGCGAACAGGGCCTGTCCGGACGCGCGCAGCTCCGGCGGAACGCGCCGCGCGAGGAAGCCGACACAGGCCACGTAGAAGGCCCCGAAGGTCAGCCCATGCAGCGGCGCGAGCGCCACCAGCACGCCCGCGGACGACGTCAGCGCCATGCCGAACCAGCGCAGTGCGCTCGACGCGAAGGCGAAGGCCAGCACATGCCGTGGCGCGAAGCCCCCCGCGAAGCGCGAGTACAGCGCCATCACCACCAGCTCCGCCAGCACGCCCGCGCCCGCCGTCAGGCCCACCACGGAGGGCGCCAGCCCCAGGGCCATGACGTGGATGGACAGCGAGCCGTGGTAGGGCGCGCACGCCACCCAGTGCAGGCTCGTGGCCGCGAGCAGCCACCGGAAGTCCGGATGGCGCAACAGCCGCAGCCCGGCCAGCGGGTGCGGGCGGGGGCCGACGGGCGCGGTGTCGCGCAGCGTGAGCGTCCATGGGACGAGCAGGGTCAGCAGCACCAGTGGTGTCAGCACCAGCGTCTCGTCCACCCGCGACACCAGCAGGCCGAAGACGACGGTGGACACGATGAAGCCCAGCGAGCCGAACATCCGCAGGTGCGCGTAGCTGCCGCCGAAGCGCGCCACATGGTGCATGGCCAGGCTGTCGATGAGGGGCGTGAAGGCGGACGCGAAGAACGCGTACGCCGTCATCGACGCCACGAGCGCGGGGAAGCTCCGCGCCACCAGCAGGAGTGAGAAGGCAAGCGCGGCACCGAGCGTCAGCCCGGTGAGCACCCGCGAGGCGCGGCCGGTGCTGTCAGCGAGGTGCCCCCAGATGGGAGGGGCGAGCAGGGAGACGAGCGGGCTGATGGAGAGAAGCAGACCCACCTGGGTCACTGAGAGCGAGAGTGACTTGAGATACGCGGGCAGGAAGGGCAGGACGATTCCCACCGTCCCGTAATAGAGGAAATAGAAGCCGGCCAGGGATACTCGGCCGGCCGCCGGATGCTGGCCTGGCATGCGGAGCGCACCTTGGCATGCCAGGGGGCTTTTTCCGCCTGTTGACGCCGCAATCTTTTGTGTACCTTGCCCGCGACATGGCCACTCCCACGGATCCCATCGCGCCCGTTACCATCACCCAGATTCAGGGTGAGGCGGAGCTCATGCAGGCGCTCGCCATCCGCGAAGTGGTGTTCATCGAGGAGCAGGCCGTCCCCGAGGGCATCGAACGCGACGCGGAGGACGCCAACGCCTACCACGTCATCGCGAACCAGGGCGGCCACGCCATTGGCACGGGTCGCCTGGTGATGTTGCCGCAGCCTCCCGCGGGGCTGACGGGGAAGTGGGGCCAGATTGGCCGCATGGCGGTGCTCAAAGCGCATCGCAAGGCGCGCGTGGGCTCCCTGCTGCTGACGACGCTGGAGGAGGAGGCGCGTCGGCGCGGCGTCACCGGCCTCATGCTGCACGCGCAGCTCTACGCGCTCGAGTTCTACAAGAAGCACGGCTACGAGCCGGTGGGCGCCGTCTTCCAGGAGGCCGGCATGGACCACCTGGAGATGCACAAGCGCCTGTAGTCCTGCGTCACCGCCGCGGCGGCTTGGGCGGTGGTGGCTGTGCGTGGCGCGGGTCCTCCGGCCACGAGTGTCGCGGGTACTTGCGGCTCAGCTCCTTGCGAAGGGCGGGGTAGTGCCGCTCCCAGAAGCCGGCCAGGTCCGTCGTCACCTGCACCGCGCGCATGTTGGGCGCCAGCAGGTGCAGCACCAGCGGGACGCGCCCCGCGCAGACGTTGGGCCCCTGGGCCATGCCGAAGAAGTCCTGCAGGCGTGACTCCACCCAGGGTGGCTTGCCGGGCTCGTAGTGCACCTTCACGCCCCGGCCTCCGGGCAGCGTCACGCGCTCGGGCGCATGCGAGGCCAATAGCCGCTGCTGCTCCGAGTTGAGGCGTGCGTAGAGCGCGTCCAGCAGCGACACGCCCTCCAGGTCCTTGAAGCTGCGCGCGTCGGAGCACAGCGAGGCCAGCGCATCGCGCAGGAAGGCATCGTCCACGGCGGGGAACTTCGCCTCGGGGAAGGCCTGTGCGAGCAGGGCCACGCGGGTGCGCCACTGCTCCAGCGCCTCCGGGTCCGCGAACTTTCCCGGGCCCGCGGCCAGCGCGGCCTCGACGAGCACGCGCGCCGTCGCCTCGGAGGGCGGGGCAGGGGCACGCGTCTCCTCCAGCACGAGGTTGCCGTAGGACAGGCGGGTGAGGCGCTCCACGCGGCGGGCCTCGGCGTTCCATTGGAGGGTGTCCACCTCCTCCAGCGCGTCCGGGTAGAGGTCCAGCAGCCACTCGGGCTCCACGGCGCTGGCGATGCGGACCATGGCGCCCCGGCCCGGGCGCTCCTCCGCGTCCACGGCGACCATGAGGTCGGCGTCCTGCACCACGCTCATTTCGGAGAGGGAGACGGTGCCGCCGCCGAACAGGAGCAACTCCGGAGCGCGAGGCCGCCGCCGGCGCGCCACGCGGTCCGGATAGCCGGCAAGCACGCTGAGCATCAGCGCCTGCTCCAGGTCCTCGGCGCGGTGGGGCCGCTCGCCCTGGTTGCGCACCGCGCGCCTCAGCTGCTTCTGGACGCGGTCCACCGACTGCACCGCGCCTGCTTCCAGCGAGAGGGAGTGCAGGCGGCCGGAGGCGAAGTTCGCGCGCTCGGCCTCACGGAAGCGCTCCAGCAGCTCCAGCAAGTCGGACGGGCCGCTGACGACGGCGGAGCCGCGGCTTCCACTGCCCAGGTTGGCGCGGGCCTCGCGGCGGATGTCGCGCTCGCCCATGAGCGCCGCGAGCGTGGCGGCCTCGGTGCCCACGCCCCGGCGCTCTCCCTCGACGATGACGCGGGCCTGGCGGGGGTGCACGGGAAAGCGGAGCAGGCGCTGCCCCACGTCGGTGACGAGCCCCTTCGCATCCACCGCGCCCAGCCTGCGCAGCAGCGTCTCCGCCGCTTCGAGGGAGGCGGCGGGAGGAGGCTCGAAGAAGGGGAAGGCGGCGAGGTCCGTCACGCCGGAGGCTCGCAGGGCGAGCACCGTCTCCGTCAAATCCATGCGGCGGATTTCGGGGGCCTCCTGCTCGGGGCGGCCGTCGAAGTCGTGCTGGGTGTAGAGGCGCAGGCACTGGCCGGCGCGCGTACGGCCGGCGCGGCCCGCGCGCTGAATCGCGGAGGCGCGGCTGACCTTGGACAGCTTCAGCTGGGGCAGGCCGGACCAGGGCGAGTGGCTGGCCACGCGCGCCAGGCCGGCGTCGATGACCACGGCCACGCCGTCGATGGTGACGGACGTCTCGGCCACGTTGGTGGAGAGGATGATCTTCCGGCGCGGGCTGCGGCGCACGGCGCGGTCCTGCTCCGCGGGAGACAGGTCTCCGTGGAGGGGGAGGACGTCCACGCCGTGGCGCTCGGCGAACTCGGCGCAGGCGTCGCGAGCGCGGCGGATTTCCCCCGCGCCAGGGAGGAAGACGAGCACGTCGCCGTCCAGGCCGTTGGCGAACACGCGCTTGATGCCGGAGAGCACCTGCTGGTCAAGGTACCGCTCATCCGGCGTGGGCAGGTACTCCACGCTCACGTCGAAGCGGCGGCCCTCGGAGCGAAGGGAGGGACAACCTCCGAGGTACACGCGGATGGGCTCGGCCTCCAGGGTCGCGGACATGACGACGACCTTGAGGTCGGGGCGCGCGGTCTCCTGGAGTCGGCGCAGCAGGGCGAGCGAGATGTCCGCGGACAGGTGGCGCTCGTGGAACTCGTCGAGCACGACGACGCCCACGTCCTTCAGCTTCGGGTCCGACAGGAGGCGGCGGCCGAGCACGCCCTCGGTGACGAAGGACAGGCGCGTCTTCGCGCTGCGCACGTCCTCGAAGCGGACCTGGTAGCCGACGGTGTCGCCCACGCGCTCGCCGATTTCCTCGGCGACACGCTGGGCGGCGAGCCGGGTGGGGAGGCGGCGCGGCTGGAGGACGATGATCTCCTTGCCCTGACCGAGCCCGGCCTCCAGGAGCGCGCGGGGCACACGCGTCGTCTTGCCCGCGCCGGGAGGAGCCTCCAGCACGAGCGAGCGCGCGCCTCGGAGCGTGGAGACGATCTCCGGCAGGAGGGGATCGATGGGAAGGGCGACGTCCGCCATGGCCGGGTTCCTCTAACGGCGCGGTCCGGGGACCGCTCAGGGTGTGTCGGAGCCGGAGGCGTCCGGAGTGGGCGCCGCCTTCTTCTTCCTCACGCGAGGCGCCTGGGCCTCCGTGCTCGCGGTAGACGCCTCTGCCTCGGCCGGAGGCGCGGCGGGTTCCGTCTTCTTGCGACCCTTGCGGCTGGCGCGAGCCTCGCCTCCCGGCTCGGAGGGGGCCTGGCCGGGGGCCATCGACGGCTCCGAGGGCACGCCCTTGTCGTCCGTGGATGGGGCAGGGGACTCACGCGGAGCCGACGCCGCGGCCCTACCGCGCCCTGCCTTCCCCGAAGCAGGGGAGGCCGGGGTCGCAGACGAGCCCGCGTCCCCCGCGCTAACGGTTCCCTCCGCAGCCCCAGCCCGAGCAGGAGCTTCGTCCGACGCCGCCGTGCCATCCGCGGCCGACTCACGCGCTTCGTCGAGCCCCGAAGCGTCCTCTCCGGTGTCCGCCCCGCCAGCCTGGGCACTGAGCGCCTCGTCCGGCTCCGCCACGTCGTGCGAACCCCCCTCGGCCGCGCCGTCCTCCGTATCCACCGGTTCCGAGGGAGCAGCCCCCGCCCGCGCGGACGGGCCCGCCGCCGGAGCCGCGGCCTGCTCCGTGTCCTCATCTCCACCCGCGTCGAGCGCGGCCACCTCGGCCAGCTCGGCTTCGGTGGGCTCCATGGAGTCCACGGGCTCGTCGCCGAAGCCAGCCAGCCCCTCGTCGGCGGAGGGGAGCAGCCCGCGACCGGCGCGGCGCTTGGGCTTGAGGCTGAGCCCGGCGGCCTCGTAGACGCTGGGCACGGGCACCATCGCGGCCTCGGACAGCAGCCGCGCCTGACGCAGCGCTGCCTCGAGCTTCCGGCCCAGCGCCACCAGCTCTTCGCGCAGGACGTTCTCCTCCTCGGGCGTGAGCGGGGCGGGCTCGTGGCTGGAGCGCCACGCGGCGTGGGCCGTGGACACCTGCTCCATCACCGGCCGCACGAGGGCGAAGTCGTCGCGGGCGAAGATGCGCGACACATACGAGCTCTTCGTGCGCCGCTCGTACGAGGTGGCGTACTCGAAGACGGCGTCGCGAGGCGCGCGGCGGAGCTGGGCGAACTTCACGTGGGGGAAGAGCGCCTCGATGACCGGGGCGCGGCTGCTGGCGGTGAAGGTGATGCCTGCGTGCAGCTTCTCCAGCGCATCCACCCACAGGCCCTGCTGGTGGAAGGCGTATTCCTCGCGGGCCTCCTCCAGCTCGGGCAGGTCCTTCACATGGTCCAGCACGCCCGCGGAGGGCGCGCGCGTGGTGCGCACCAGTTCCAGGGCATCGGCCAGCCAGCGCTTCTCGGACTCCAGGCCGGGCCTGCCCGCGAGCATCTCTCCCGCGGTGGCGAGCCGGGCCTCGAAGGCCTCGGCGAAGCGGATGAGCTCATACGACTCGAGCGTGGACGACATGGGAACAGGCTCCTCGGAGGGGCGGCGGGAGATAGCACACCCGGCGCGCTACACAGAGCGGCCGGGCAGGGGCCTCAGCGTCCGCCGAGCAGGACCGTCATGGCCTCGCGGTGCGAGAAGTCGGGGAAGGCCACATGGGCGCCCGCGGCCAGCAGGGCCTCGGCCGTGAAGGAGCCGGTGCCCACGCCGATGCACTCGGCGCCGATGCCCTGGGCCGCATGGACGTCCTTGGGCGTGTCACCGATGACGACCACGCGGCACTCCTCCATGGGGGCACCCAGCAGCGCCGCGCCGGCCTTCGCACCGTGGCGGATGAGCGCCACGCGGTCCTCGGCGTCGCAGCCGAAGCCGCCGAAGGCGAACTGGTCATAGATGCTGACGCGCTCCAGCTTCACGCGAGCGCCCTCGCGCACGTTGCCGGTGCCCAGGCCCACCGCGAAGCCCGTGCGCGAGCGGGCCTCCATCACCGCCTCCCGCATGCCGGGGAAGACGCGGTAGTTCTGGTCATCCACCTTGCGCACCTCCTGGGCCAGGTGGGCGAGGTAGGCGGCGATGACCGCGTCGATGGCCCCCTCCGAGTCCTCCGCGCCGATGGTGTTCAGCCCCTTTCGGGCAATGGCCCGGTCCGTCATTCCGGACATGCTGAACGAGCTGCACGCATCCCGTCGCCCATGGAGCTGCTCGAAGGCGGACTCCATGGAGCGCCGCCCGGCGCCGCCGGTGGTGACGAGGGTTCCATCGATATCGAAGAGCAGGACGGTAGGCCGCATGGCCCCCATCTAACGGAAGCCCCGGGCCGACGCGAGCCCGGAGTCAGCCCCCTCGCCCTGCGACTCAGGGCTCGACGAGGGTGAGCCCGCGCTGCAGCGCCTCGCGAACGAGGGGCCGCTCCTCCAGGGGCAGTCGGTCCTCCAGCGCCTGCCGCACTGTGTCCCCCAGCCGACCGAGCGTCACCGCCCACGGCCTCGCGCACGCGGTCCTCGCGGTCCTGAAGACGGGTGAGGAGGGCGGGGATGGCGTCCAGCCCCTGGCACCGGCCTAGCGCCGTCGCGGCGCTGGCACGCACGTCCGCGGGCGCGCGCGAGTCCTCCAGCACCTCGCGGATGGAGCCCGCGCCGCACGCCGGGTCCACGAGGGCCAGCGACGTCATCGCCAGCGCACGCCGTGCAATGGACGCATCACGGTCCACGACGAGCGCACTGAGCACGGGAACGGCCTCGGGCCCGAGCTGGCGCCAGGCCTCCTCGCGAGGGCCACCCTGCGATGCATCCAGCAGGGTCAGCACTCGCGCGCGCAGGTCTCCCGAAGAGCCGGCGCCGTGCGCGGAGACAGGGGGCGGCTCGACGGTGGCGTGGGTGTTCATCCGCGCCATGACGCCAGAGCCGGCGAGCAGTGCCACGCCAAGCACACCGGGCATCCAGCGCCCGAGTGGGGAACGCATGGCGCGGGAGGGGACCGCACCGGAACGAGGGGGCAGGGCAGGCGACATGGGGGCTCCCCGGACAGGGTGACTTCCCGGGTTATATGCTGATTGACCCTCCGGACTCGAACCCCGGTATGGTCTTGCCGCCATGGCCGGACGCGTCTTCTTCTTCCTCCAGCACGCTACGTATGAGCCGGCGTTCCAGGCCGCCTCCATGGGCATCACCGCCGCGGCGATGGGGGACGAGGTGTACGTCGTCTTCGCCTTCGATGCGCTGCGACAGCTCGTCGAAGGCCGCTTCGGTCAGCCACACGCAGAGCATGAGCACGCGGAGTTCGCCCGCGCGGAAGCCCTCGGCGTCCCCACCCCGGCCCGCATGCTGGAGGAGGCGCGGGCCCTGGGGGCGAAGCTCATCGCCTGCGACACCACGGTGCGCATCTGCGGCTTTGTCCCGGAAGCACTGGAAGGCACCTTGGACGAGGTCATGGGCCTGGCTTCGATGTGGCGGCTCACCACGGGGGCGCGCACCCTCGCGCTCTAGGTGGAGCGCATGCCCTCCGGTCGGACAGGGGCGTCAGCCACGCGGCGCTTGTGGGCACCTGTACCCGTCGAACATCGGCTGGCGCTGTAACGTCGCAGTAGCATCCGAACGAGCGGGCACCCGTCCGTCGACACTGTAGCCTCCGGCGGGAATGCCTTGGTAATCTGCTGAAACGCCGTCCCCGTTGAACCCCCCCAGGCCGCGCGGAAGCTCCGCGAACCCCCATCAGCACCAGAAGGAACCCATCACCTATGCGCGCCAAGCCGACCCTCCTGAGCGCACTCGCCCTTGGCACCCTCGCGGGTGCTGTCGTCTCGGGCTGTCAGTCGTACGACTTCGAGCCGGTGGAGCCCCTCGCCATCGCGCAGACGACGGTCGAGGAGACCATCCAGGCTCGTAACCGCAAGCCGAACATCATGATGCTGGTGGACGTCTCCGGCTCGATGACAGACCCGGTGAACAAGTCCGACCCGGACTGCCAGGTGCCGGTGGGCGACGACATCGAGACGTGCGGCGACACGCTGCCGTGCAACACGGCCGTCTGCCCCACGCGCTGGACGGAGCTGCAGGCCGCTGTGCCCCAGTTCCTCTCCAACAGCGGTCAGTTCGTCCGCTTCGGTCTGACGACCTACCCGGAGACGGGCGGCTCCACGTCCAGCAACGTCGCCTGCAACCCCTCCACCACGAGCTCGGTCCGCAAGGATCTGCCGGCCGCGGAGGACGACGCGTCACTGCTGGCGCATGCCAATGAGATCAACGCCCTCATCCAGGGCATCCCCAACGCCGGTGCCGGCCGGCCCCTGGGCGGCACGCCCACCAGCCGGAGCCTGCGCTTCGTGGGGAACCTGGAGGGCATGCAGTCCGCGGACCGTAAGGACTACGTCATCCTCCTGACCGACGGTCTGCCCAACTGCAACCCGGAGAACGTCAACGACGGCACCAATGCGGCGGCCTGCAAGTGCACGCAGACCGGCTCGGCGGCGTGCACCGGCACGTTCTCCCGGAGCGGCTGCCTGGACATGGACGCCTCCGTGACGGCGGTGCGGGAACTCTACGGGAAGGAAATCACCACCATCGTCATCGGCTTCGGCGCGGACACGGCGGAGGGCAACGGCCCCGCGGTGCTGGACGCCATGGCCAAGGCTGGTGGCTTTGCCCGCACCTGCAAGGCGGGTGAGACCTCCTGCGGCCCCGGTGACCCGTGCGACCCCGCCACCCGGCTGTGCTCGCGCAGCTTCTACCAGGCAGCCAACCAGGCGGAGCTGGCGCAGGCCCTGGAGGAAATCAGCAAGGAGCTGCGTCCTGGAGACCCCTGCCTCGTCAAGCTGGACGCCTCGCAGCTCCCTTCGGACCCGAAGCTGATTGTCGTCTACGTGGAGGGGGTGCGCACCCTCGCGGGCGACAGCAGCTGGACCCTGCAGATCTCGAATGAGCCGGAGAAGACGGGCGTGCTCTTCACCGGGGACACCTGCCAGCGCATCCTGCAGTCCACCCCGGACGCGCCGGTCAACATCGAGGTCCGGGCAATCCGCCAGCGCTAGCCTGCCGGCCTGCGGGGCGGCTTTACCCGGCGCGGAGCGAGGATTATAGGTCCGTCGCTCCCCGGTCGGGCCGCCCCGCTCATGAAAGCCACCCTCCTCTCGCGCTCCGCTTCCATTCCGTCCACCCGACGCCTCGTCGAGGTGGGCCGCGCGCGTGGGCATCGGATGCGGGTGCTCAACCCGCTCCGGGTGCAGATGCACCTGGACGGGGGGAGCGCCACCCTCTACTACGACCGCAAGAAGCTGACGCCCACGGACGTCGTCCTCCCGCGCATCGCCCAGTCCATCAGCACGTATGGCCTCGCGGTGGTGAACCAGTTCGGGCTGGCGCGTGTCCCGCTCGTCAACCACGCCCAGGCGATCGCGCAGTCGCGCAACAAGATGCGCTCGCTGCAGCTGCTGTCCGCGCACGGCATCGGCATCCCCGCCACGGTGATGGCCCGTGACGCGGCCCACCTGAAGGAGATGGTGGGCCTGGTGGGCGGCGTCCCGGTGCTGGTGAAGCTGCTGCAGGGCCAGGAAAAGCACGGCGTCATGGTGTGTGAGAGCCTCCAGTCCCTGGAGGCCGCGCTCGAGGCGGTGCTGGGCCTGGGGCACAACCTCGTCATGCAGGAGTACGTGAAGAGCTCCGGCCAGGACGTGCGGGTGCTCGTGGTGGGCGGGGAGGCCGTGGCCGCGGTGCGCCGCAAGCCGCGCCCCGGGCGTCTGGCCCACACGCTCAACAAGGGCGCGCGGCTGGAGGCCATCGAGCTGTCGCCCGGCCAGCGCGCCACCGCGGAGAAGGCCACCCGGCTGGTGGGCCTGGAAGTAGCGGCGGTGGACATGCTGGACGTCCAGGGGCAGCCCAAGGTCTTCGAGGTGAACAGCTCTCCCGCGCTCCCGGAGATGGAGGCCGCCACCGGCATGGACCTGGCCACCCTCATCATCATGAGGGCGGAGGCGCTGGCGGCCGGTGCACCCCCGGTGTCCCTGCCGGACCTGTCCCCGCCCGCGGTGCTTCCGGTGCCTCCGCTTCCGCCAGCGTCCGCTCCAGGGCGGAAGGGGAACGGACGCACGACCAAGGCCGGCGTGGGCGGGGGTTGAACAGAAAGGCGGCCCTCGCCGTCGCAGGGCGTGATACGAGCACCCCGTTTCCAGGAGACACCTCATGCTGCGCATCCATCGCTTCACTTCCGTGGCCGCCGTGCTGGCGGCGCTGGCCTGGGCGGCCCCGGCACTCGCCGAGGACGTGGACCCCACCAGCCTCTATGAGGTGACGACCGAGGGGACCTCCACCCAGGTGAAGGCAGGGGAGAAGGGCGTCTTCGTGCTCGCCATCAAGACGAAGCCGGGCGCCCACGTGTCCGAGGAGGCCCCGCTCAAGCTGGAGGTCAAGGGCACCCAGCTGGCGCCGCTGAAGGACAAGCTGGGCCGCGAGGACTCGGTGGCGAAGAAGGTCGCGGGTCAGGAGTTCGTCGACCCGCGCTTCGAGGTCCCCTTCACCACCAACGCCGCAGGCAAGGGCACCGTGGACGCGAAGCTCCTCTTCTTCATCTGCACGGAGAAGATCTGCGCCCGGCAGCAGAAGACCGTTTCCCTCCCTGTCGAGGTGCTCTAGGTGGCTACGCGAGAGCGTCCGTCCCGAGGTCGTGGTGAAGCCCGCGGTGCCAGCGAGCGTGGCGGTGAGCGCCGCGAGCGCGGCGCCAGCGAGCGCGGCGGTGAGCGCCGGGAGCG
>JBKGHK010000276.1:0-12435 GCA_046520375.1 Pyxidicoccus sp. 3LFB2 | reverse complement strand
AGCGCTCCACGCGCTCCGTCTCCGCCCTCCAGCACGGCCGGGCGCCCGATGCGAGCCTCGCCCGGCACCTCCACCCGGGCTTCCCAGGAGGCGAGCCCCGCGCCCGCTGCGCCGAGCGCGAGCAGCACCGCGAGGTGGGCACCAGGCAGGCGAGGGAGCGCCAGGCCGAGTGCTCCCAGCAAAGACGCACAAACCAGAAATGGCAGAGCGTCCGTCTGTGTTGCTGGTGCGCTATGCGCGCCGAGCGTGAGGCTCAGCGCCGGAAAGAATAGAGGCCGCGACCCCAGGTCGCGCCACGCATGACGATCCAACGCCCGACCCCCACCCGCCGCCGTCACGCGGGCTCGCACACCTGGCGACACCGCGTACGAAAACCGACAACGTAGTCGGACGCGGAAGGGGCGGTCAAGGCGTTATCGTTGCCCGTGGATGTGGTTTGTGGTAGTAGTGCCCGGCTGAAAGGCCGGCATCGAGTCTTTCAAGGAGGCAGTTAGTGCAGACCAGCTTCAAGACTGGTGACAAGGCGGTTTATCCGGGCCAGGGCGTCGGCGAGGTGATGGGCATCGAGCACACCGAAGTGGCCGGGCAACGCCAGTCGTTCTACGTGCTGCGCATCCTCGAGAACGGGATGCGGATCATGATCCCGATCAACAAGGTCGGGTCGGTCGGCCTCCGCGAGATCATCAGCGAGGAGGACGTCAAGCAGGTCTACTCCATCCTCAAGGAGAAGGACATCTCGGTCGACTCCACTACGTGGAACCGTCGCTACCGGGAGTACATGGAGAAGATCAAGACGGGCTCCGTCTTCGAGATCGCCGAAGTGCTCCGTGACCTGTACCTCCTGAAGGGCGACAAGGACCTGTCCTTTGGTGAGCGCAAGATGCTGGACACCGCGCGCTCGCTGCTCATCAAGGAGCTGTCGCTGGCCAAGGACTGCACCGAGGAAGAGATCGAGTCGGACCTGAAGAAGATCTTCAACCTCGCCTGAGCTGTCGGGCCTCCGCCCAGACTCCCCGCCCCGGGTTCCCTTGATGGGAGCTCGGGGCTTCGTCTTTCCACGCCACGCCCCATGCCCGGGTCATGAGCGAGCCGCAGTCCACAGTCACGGAGCAGGAGGAGCGGGACCGCCGCATCGCCGAACTGGAGGCGCGGGCCGCACGCCGCCGCGTGGGGGTGAAGCCCCTGGCGGCGCTGATGGCCATCGCCGTGGCCCTGACGCTCCTGGGCATGCAGTGGCGGGACCTGGCCTACTTCTTCTCCCCGAGGGCGCCGCTGACGCTGGGCACCGAGGGGGCGTACCGGTACGAGGCGCTCGTCTCCAACCGCTACGCCCAGGTGCATGGCATCCCCACGGCGCGGGGCGCGTACGAGCGGGCCGATGACAGCCTCTACGTGCTGGTGGGCCTGCGTGAGTCGCCCCTCGTGGTGCGCCGGGGCGCGCTGGCCGGAGAGCAGTGGACGCCGGGGCGCCCGCCTCCGCAGCCGGACCAGCGGCCCTTCGCGGTGCGGGGGCGGCTGCTGGCGGAAGAGGACGCGCCGCGCTACCGCGAGGCGCTCGCGCTGCTGAGGAGCATGGGCGAGCTCCAGCCCCACCAGGGGAAGCTGTGGTTGCTCATCGAAGGGGAGCAGCCGGGAGCGGACCGGGGCCGGGTGCTGGTGGCCGTGGCGCTGCTGGCCTTCATCGCGCTCAACGCGGTGCTGCTGTTCAAGGGGCTGCGGCGGCGCTGAGCCGGGTGCGCCCCTGGCTCCGGTCGGAGGTGAGCGTCTCGTCCACGGGCACTCAGGTGGGGGCTGGCGAGCCGCCGGTCTCGCTTCGCGAGTGCCTTGCGAGCCCAGCCTCGGAGGATGCCAGGCGGGCCGCGCGGTGAGCTTCGCGGCCCTGGCCCGATGGTGCGCCGCGGCTACTTCTCCTGCTTCGTCGTGCCGGAGGACTTGCCCTTCGGAGGGGCAGTCCGCTCCGTGCGGCCCTTCGCACCACCGGCCAGGCCTCGCGCCACGTCCATGGCGCTGGGACCGGCGGAGGGCTGGGACACACCGCGCGCCACATCCGTGGCGCTGGGGCCGGACGGCGCTCCCAGGCGGGTCTCGGGCGAGCCGGGTCCCGCCTCGCTGGCGTCGGGACTGACGGGCGCCTCTTCCTGGTCCTTGGGCGCGCGGGCATCGACACTGGCAGGGGGCTCAGTCGCGGAACCCGAGCGCCCTGCCGCGTCGCGCGCGGGGCCTCGGCGGCCGTGGGCGCCTGACTCCCCGTCGCTCCAACGGCGGTCGGGGCTCCAGGAGCGCCCGTCCCAGTCGCCGCCTGCGTACCGGTGTCCGCGGAGGCCGGCATGGTGGCCAGCTGGTTCACCGGCGTCGACGGGCCCGTGCGCACCGTGGGCGGAGGCGGAACACTCCCGGGCTTATCGTCCCCCCCGAGGCCGATGGCCACGAGCGTGATGAGCGCCGCCACGGCCGAGCCCAGGGCCGCGGCCGTCAACGCCACGCGCAGGGTGCTCATGCCCTGCTTCCGGCCCCCGTCGGACACGGTGTGGGTGAGGGTGATGGGGGGGACGCCCTGGGCAGGCGTGGCCCCCGGGCCGCGCAGGCGCAGCAGCGCGTTGCCCATGGCGATTTCATCGCCCGGCATCACCTCCGCCTCGGCGGTGACGCGGTTGCGGTTGAGGAAGGTGCCGTTCTGGCTGCTCAGGTCCTTCACGAAGAAGCGGTCCGCGCGCCGGGTGAGCTGCGCGTGCCGGCGGCTGATGGACGGGTGCTGCAGCCGCAGGTCCGACGAGGACGAGCGCCCCATCACCAGCGGCCCCTGCTTCACGGGGACGAGCTGCCCGACGCCGGGCCCTCGCTCGACGTACAGGAAGGCGGGCGGGTGGCCCGGGTCCGAGTACTCCTGGCCCCAGTCGAACCGGGGGGCCAGCTCCTTGTCGTTGCGGCCGCGCTCGCCGCCCTGCCGGCGGTTGCGGCGCGAGCCCGCCGGGAACTGGGGCACGCGCTGCGGCCTCGGGTCGTCAGCCCTCAGGGGGTCCACTTCGTCATCATCGAAGGGCAGCTCCACATCGGAGTCCTTCTGCGCCTGCGTGCCCGGCGGGCGGGGAGGGCGGGGCGGGCGCTTGGGATTCGGTGGAGCCATACGGCCATTCTCCCTGATTGCGGGCGGCGGAGAGGGTTCTCCGTCCCCAGGCGTCCGAAGTTTCGCGGTGCCAGTGAACTGTAGTGCTCAGCGGGCCATCGCCCCGGCGATTTCCCGGTGATTGCTGGCCTGTGTGGGGACCGCGATCCTAGAGTGACGGCCACACCCACGACCACAGGAGGATTGCCGCACGTGACCTCGCCATCCATCCGGCTCTTCAACACGATGACCATGCAGAAGGAGCTGCTGGAGCCAGCCGTCCCCGGCGAGGTGGGGGTCTATGTCTGTGGTCCTACCACGTATAGCTACATCCACATCGGGAATGCCCGCACCTTCACCTCCTTCGACGTGGTGGTCCGCTACCTCCGCCACCGGGGGCTGAAGGTCCGGTACGTGCGCAACTACACGGACGTGGACGACAAGATCATCAAGGCCGCCCACGAGACGGGCGAGACCGCGGTGGAGCTGTCGGCCCGCTACGTGGAGATCTTCCGCGAGGACGCGCGGGCGCTGCACCTGCTGGAGCCGGACGTCTCGCCCAAGGTGAGCGACCACATCCCCGAAATCATCGGCATCATCCAGAAGCTCGTGGACAAGGGGCACGCGTACGCCTCGCACGGCGACGTGTACTTCTCCGTCAGCAGCGACGCGGACTACGCCAAGCTGTCCAAGCGCAACCTGGACGACCTGTGCGCCGGCGACCGCGTGCACCCGGGCGAGCAGAAGCGCGAGCCGCTGGACTTCGCGCTGTGGAAGGGCGCCAAGCCGGGCGAGCCCGCCTGGGACAGCCCCTGGGGCCCGGGCCGGCCGGGCTGGCACATCGAGTGCTCCGCCATGAGCGCGCGCTACCTGGGCGAGACGTTCGACATCCACGGCGGCGCGCTGGACCTCATCTTCCCCCACCACGAGAACGAGATTGCCCAGAGCGAGTCCGCCAGCGGCAAGCCGTTCGCGAAGTACTGGATGCACTGCGGCTTCCTGGACCTGGAAGGCGCGAAGATGTCCAAGTCGCTGGGCAACGTGGTGCGCCTGCGCGACGCCCTGGCCAAGGTGGACGCCGAGGCCCTGCGCTTCTTCTTCCTCTCCACGCACTACCGCCACCCGCTCAACTTCGCCGACAAGGCGTTGGCGGACGCGGAAGCGCGCATGGAGTACTTCTACGAGACGCTGCGCAAGGTGGACGAGCGCGTGGCGGGCAAGGACTTCGGCAAGGGGCCGCTCCACGGTGAGCCGCACAAGCTCTTCGCCGAGTTCGAGGCCGCCATGGATGACGACTTCAACACCGCGGGCGCCCTGGGCGTGCTGTCCGGCCTCTTCGTGCTGATGAACGAGCTGGTGGACAAGCCGCCGGTCAAGGACAAGGCGCTGGTGGGCCGCACGCTCCAGGCGCTGCGTGAAGACGTGCGCCGCGTCTCCGGAATCCTCGGCCTCTTCGAGGACGACGCGGGCCAGTGGCTGCTGCGGCGCCGCGACAGGGCCGTGCGCGAGCGGGGCATCGACGTGGCCGAGGTGGAGCGCCTGCTCGGCGAGCGGACCGCCGCCCGGGCCGCGAAGGACTTCGCCGCCGCGGACCGCGTGCGGGGCGCGCTGAAGGAGCGGGGCGTGGAAATCATGGACACGCCTGCTGGCACGACGTGGAAGGTGGCCTCGTCCCACGGCTGACGCGGCTGCTGCATGCTCCCGGAGCTTCGTGTTAGGGCTCCGGGCACCATGAAGCACCTGGTGTCCCTGTTCCTCGTCCTCTGTGCCGTCCCCGCGCTCGCGCAGCGCACGCCGCTCGTCACCCCCGCGGAGAAGTCCGCCGCCGGAGCCATCGTCCCGGACGTGCTGCGCGCGCACGTGCGCTTCCTCGCTCACGATTTGCTGGAGGGCCGAGGCCCGGGCACGCGAGGGGACGCGCTGGGACAGGCGTACATCGCCTCGCAGCTGGAGGCGCTCGGGCTGAAGCCCGTGGGCGCGGACGGCTCGTACTTCCAGCGGTTCGACCTGGTGGGCATCACCAGCCACCCCAAGGGCATGACGTTCCGTGCACCGCAGGGCACGGCGGAGCTGAAGTTCCACGAGGACTTCATCGCCGTCTCCGGCGTGCAGGCGCCCGAGGCGAAGCTGGAGGAGTCCGAGCTCGTCTTCGTGGGCTACGGCATCCAGGCGCCCGAGTACGAGTGGGACGACTTCAAGGGGATGGACCTGCGCGGCAAGACGCTGCTCATCCTCAACAACGACCCCGAGGACGACCCCAAGCTCTTCGCGGGCCGCACGCGGCTCTGGTACGGCCGCTGGGATTACAAGTACGAGCAGGCGGCGAAGGTGGGCGCGGCCGGCGCCATCATCCTCCACACCACGCCCAGCGCGGGCTACCCGTGGCAGGTGGTGCAGACCTCGTGGACGGGCGAGCAGTTCGAACTGCCCGCCGCGGAAGGGCCGCGCACGCAGGTGAAGGCGTGGACGACGGAGGCCGCCACGCGCCGCGTGCTCCAGCTGGCGGGGAAGGACCTGGACGCGCTCCAGGCCGCCGCGCGCAAGCGGGACTTCCAGCCGGTGCCGCTGGGGGTGAAGGTGTCCACGCGCTTCACCAGCGAGGTGCGCCGCCGGCCCACCGCCAACGTGTTGGCGATGCTGCCCGGCAGCGACGCGAAGCTGTCCCGCGAGGTGGTGCTGTACAGCGCGCACCATGACCACCTGGGCATGAAGCAGGGCCGGGAGGGCGAGGACACCATCTACAACGGCGCCCTGGACAACGCGGCGGGCGTGGCCGCCATGCTGGCGGTGGCGAAGGCCTTCCGCGAGCTGCCCCAGCCGCCGCGCCGCTCCATCCTCTTCGCCGCCGTGGCCGCCGAGGAGCAGGGCCTGCTGGGCTCGCAGTACCTCGCCGAGCACCCGCCGGTGCCGCCCGGCCTCGTGGCCGCCAACATCAACATCGACGGCGCCAACATCCACGGCCGCACCCGGGACCTCACCGTCATCGGCCTGGGCAAGTCCAGCCTGGACGCCATCATCACCGGCCTGGCGAAGACGCAGGGCCGGGTGGTGAAGGCGGACCAGCTGTCCGACCGGGGCTTCTTCTACCGCTCGGACCAGTTCAACTTCGCCAAGCAGGGCATCCCCGCCGCCTACTTCGGCAGCGGCATGGACTTCGTGGGCAAGCCGGAGGGGTGGGGCAAGCAGCAGCGCGAGGCGTGGGAGGCGAAGCACTACCACCAGCCCTCCGACGAGCTGCGCCCGGAGTGGGACTTCTCCGGCGCGGTGGAGGACGTCCGCCTCTTCTTCCTCCTGGGGGCCCATGTCGCGCGCTCGCCGGAGCTGCCGCGCTGGAACAAGGGCGATGAGTTCGAGGCCGCCCGCCTGGAGGCCTTGAAGGCGCTGAATGAGGGCGCGTCGAAGTAGGCACGCGCTTCGTCCGCCGTTCGACGGGCAGGCACGAACGGGCGGTCTTCCCCTTCGTGGGGTGTTAAATCCCACGGATATGCCGGACTTCCAGCTCGTCAGCGAACACAAGCCCGAGGGTGACCAGCCCAGGGCCATCGGAGAGCTCACGGAGGGCGTCCTACGGGGCGACCGCTACCAGACCCTCCTGGGCGTCACCGGTTCAGGCAAGACCTTCACCATGGCGAACGTCATCGCCAACGTGAAACGGCCCTCGCTGGTCATCGCCCACAACAAGACCCTGGCCGCCCAGCTCTACGGCGAGTTCAAGGCGTTGTTCCCGAACAACGCCGTCGAGTACTTCGTCTCGTACTACGACTACTACCAGCCCGAGGCCTACGTCCCGTCGACGGACACCTTCATCGAGAAGGACTCGTCCATCAACGACAACATCGAGCGGATGCGCCACTCGGCCACCCACTCGCTGCGCACCCGGGACGACGTCATCATCGTCGCCAGCGTGTCCTGCATCTACGGCCTGGGCGCGGCCCGCAGCTACGTGGACCTGGCGGTGCGCGCGGACGTGGGCCAGGAGATGGGCCGCGACACGTTCATGCGCCGGCTGGTGGAGGCCCAGTACGAGCGCAACGATTTGGACTTCCACCGCGGCACCTTCCGCGCGCGCGGTGACACCGTCGAGGTGTTCCCCGCCTACGAGGAGGAGCGTGCCGTGCGCATCTCCTTCTTCGGCGACGAGGTCGAGAAGATCACCGAGTTCGACCCGCTCCGCGGCGTGACGATTGGCGCGCTGGACAAAATCGTCATCTTCCCCGCCAGCCACTACGTGGCCGGAGAGGACGTGCGCAAGCGCGCCCTGCAGACCATCCGCGACGAGCTGAGCGAGCAGCTCCAGCTCTTCAAGAAGGAGGGCAAGCTGCTGGAGGCGCAGCGGCTGGAGCAGCGCACCATGTTCGACCTGGAGATGATTGAGCAGGTCGGCTACTGCAGCGGCATCGAGAACTACTCGCGCCACTTCTCCGGCCGCGCCCCGGGTGAGCCGCCCCCGTGTCTCATCGACTACTTCCCGCGCAACCTGCTGGTCTTCATCGACGAGAGCCACCAGACGGTGCCACAGATTGGCGCCATGTACCGTGGCGACCGCGCGCGCAAGGAGACGCTGGTCAGCTTCGGCTTCCGCATGCCCAGCGCCCTGGACAACCGGCCGCTGAAGTTCGGTGAGTTCGAGGAGCTGGTCCCCCAGGCGATGTTCGTCTCCGCGACGCCCTCCGAGTACGAGCTGCAGAAGTCCCAGGGCGTGGTGGTGGAGCAGATCATCCGCCCCACGGGCCTGACGGACCCCGAGGTGGAGACGCGCCCCGTGGGCAACCAGGTGGACGACCTGCTGGAGGAGGTGCGCCTGCGCGTCGCTCGCAACGAGCGCGTCCTGGTGACGACGCTCACCAAGCGCATGGCGGAGGACCTCACCGAGTACTACGCCGACGTGGGCGTGCGCGTGCGCTACCTGCACTCGGACATCGACGCGATTGAGCGCATGGCCATCATCCGCGACCTGCGCAAAGGCGAGTTCGACGTGCTGGTGGGCATCAACCTGCTGCGCGAGGGCCTGGACATCCCCGAGGTGTCGTTGGTGGCCATCCTCGACGCGGACAAGGAAGGCTTCCTGCGCAGCCACGTGTCGCTCACCCAGACCATTGGCCGCGCGGCCCGCAACCTGAACGGCCGCGTCATCATGTACTCGGACAGCATCACCGACTCCATGAAGAAGGCCCTGGACGAGACGGCCCGCCGCCGCGACATCCAGCGCAAGCACAACCAGGAGCACGGCATCACCCCGCGCTCCGTGAAGAGCAACATCACCGACCTGTCCGAGCACGTCTACGACGCCGAGGCGACGGGCGCCCTGCCCATGGCCGCCGAGGGCGAGGACGACCTGCTCAAGCCGAAGGAGATCAAGCGGCTCGTCGAGGAGTTCACCAAGGAGATGCTCGCCGCCGCGGACGAGATGCAGTTCGAGAAGGCGGCGGAGTACCGGGACAGGGTGCAACTGCTCAAGGACATGGACCTGGGGCTCAAGCCGCCCTCCCGCACGCTCTTGAAGGCGCCCGCGAAGAAGGCCGACGAGGAGCCGACGCGAGGCCGTGGCAAGGGCCGTGGGCGCGGCGGTGGTGGCTCGGGCGCCCGGGCCCGGGGCCGTCGGTAGTCCCAGGAGACGGCGCGAATGGACGCGAAGCTCCAGGAGAAGCTCGAGTCACTGCCCACCGAGCCCGGCGTGTACCTGATGAAGGACCGCCGGGGTCAGGTCATCTACGTGGGCAAGGCCATCAACCTGCGCAACCGCGTGCGCTCGTACTTCACGCGCACCGGGGACACGCGCGTCTTCGTGTCGCTGTTGGACCAGCTGCTGGGCGACCTGGAGACGGTGCTCGTCAACAACGAGAAGGAGGCCCTGCTCCTCGAGAACGAGCTGATCAAGAAGCACAAGCCGCGCTTCAACGTCATGCTCAAGGACGACAAGCAGTTCATCTCCTTGAGGCTCGACAGGACGCAGGCGTATCCGCGCCTCGAAGTGGTCCGCAAGTACGAGAAGGACGGCGCGCGCTACTTCGGCCCGTACTCCAGCGCGGGCGCCATCCGCGAGACGCTGCGCATCATCAACCGCTACTTCCGCCTGCGCACCTGCACGGACCACGTGCTGGCCAATCGCAAACGCCCGTGTCTGCTGTTCCAGATTGGCCGCTGCCCCGCGCCCTGCGTGCACCCCGTCCCCGAGGAGGAGTACCGCCGCAGCGTGGACGAGGTGACGATGTTCCTGGAGGGCAAGGCCAACGAGCTGGTGGAGGGCCTGCGCCTGCGCATGAAGAGCGCTGCCCGGGAGCTGAAGTTCGAGGAGGCCGCGCGCCTGAGAGACCAGCTCGGCGCGATTGAGCGCAGCCTGGAGCGCCAGAAGGTCGCCACCACCGACTTCAAGGACCAGGACGTGTTCGCCCTCTACCGCGAGGGGGACCGCATCATGTTCTACGTCCTCTGGGTGCGGCAGGGCCGCCTCAACGGCGGGCAGGCCTTCCCCTTCGGCAGCCAGGAGTTCCCCGACGCGGAGCTGCTCTCCTCGTTCGTGAACCTCTACTACGACCAGGGCAGCTTCGTGCCCGAGGAGGTGCTGCTGCCGCTGGAGCCCGATGACGGCACCGAGGGCCTGGAGGCGCTGCTCGGCGAGCGCAAGGGCGAGCGCGTGCGGCTGCTGGTGCCCAAGCGCGGCGAGAAGCACGACCTGGTGCTGATGGCGGTGAAGAACGCCGAGCAGGCCTTCCTGGAGCGCCGCCGCACCAAGGACGAGACGGACGGCGTGCTGTCGCGCCTCCAGCAGCGGCTGGGCCTGCGCAACTTCCCGCGCCGCATGGAGTGCTTCGACATCTCGCACTTCCAGGGCTCGGCGATTGTCGCCTCGCAGGTGGCGGTGACGGATGGCGACACCGACAAGTCGCGCTACCGGAAGTACAAAATCAAGACATTGGACAAGCAGGACGACTTCGCCAGCATGTACGAAGTCGTGTCGCGCCGGCTGAAGCGGGGACTGGAGGACAATGACCTGCCAGACCTGCTCGTCATCGACGGCGGCAAGGGCCAGCTCGCCAGCGCTCACGCGGCCATGAAGGACCTGGGCGTGGACACCGTCGACGTGGTGGGCCTGGCCAAGAGTCGTGATTTGGAGGTCTTCGACCGGGACGCCGAAAGCGCGAAGAGCCCCGAGCGCATCTTCGTGGTGGGGCGGAAAGACCCCATCGTCCTCCAGCAGAACTCGGCGGAGATGTTCATGCTCACGCGAATGCGGGACGAGGCGCACCGCTTCGCGATCACGTTCCAGAAGCAGGTGCTGCGCAAGAGTCGGGTGCGCTCGGCGCTGGAAGACATTCCCGGCGTCGGCGAGGGGCGGCGAAAGATTTTGCTGCGCCACTTCGGCTCGCTCAAGCGGGTGGGGGACGCCACCATCGAGGAGCTGGCGGAGGTGGTGGGCCCCGCGGTGGCCGAGCGGGTCCACGCGGGCCTTCACGGGCACCCGGAGGAGGATGAGGAGGACCCCGTACGTCAGGCGTCACTGGACGACGCGAGCGAGCCGGTGAACGAAAAAGCGCAGGGAGGGTCGCCACCCGGTGCAGCGTGATTAATTTCCGCCTCAGACTGTCGGGGAAGCGCGCTGGAACCGCGAAGTTCCCGGGGTTTTTCATTGCGACTGGGCTCGGCGCTGATTTATAGCGGTGAACGATTCCGAGCATGTTTTACAGAGGGCGAGGGACCGACATGAGGCTGTATCCGAAGGTGATCCCGATCATCTCGCGCGAGGGAATTCAGCAGCTCATGCAGGACGGGGACATCGAGGTGGAGCCGATGCGCGTGGCTGACGCCGAGATGGACCTGTCGGCCATCATGCGCGAGTACCTCGCCAACGAGGAGCGTGTGAACCAGGCGACGCGCGAGGCGCTGGAGCGTCGCGGATATGACTACTCCAAGTTCAACCAGGTGAAGCGCGAGATGGCGGACGTTCGCGGCTTCAAGATGGGGGACGAGGGCATCGAGTACGTCATCAACCAGATGATTGAGTTCCTCCTCATCAGCCGGAACGTCGAAGAGGTGTACGCCGCCGACAACGTGCTGCGTCAGAAGATCTTCGCGGTGATGAAGCGGCACCTGGACGTCGACGACGAAATCGACAAGGAGGCCCGCTCCCGCCTGAAGCACCTGCAGGAGGGCACCAGCGCCTTCGACATCGAGTACAACAAGACGGTGGAGCAGATTCGCCGCGCCCGGGGTCTCATCTAGTCTTTCGGAGAGGGGACTGCCGTTCCCCGCTCCGCTGCCTACCTTGTGAGACAAGGAGGCAGCGTCGATGGCGGGACCCTTCACCACGATTCTTCTGTCCGGTTTCCTGGCCGCGTCGCCAGGCGGGTTCACGTTCGAGGGCCGGGAGGCCAGCGCGCGGACCGAGCGGCCGGACGGCTTCTTCATCCACGGTCCACTGCCCTTCACCGACCTGGCCGAGCGAGGCACGGGTGGCGCCTCACTGTCCGTCGAGGACAGGGTGTCCCTGCCTGGCGCCACGTACGGCGACCTGGGGCAGCTGTCGGCCACCTTCCGGCTTGGCGTGGTGGAGTACCGGGTGGAGCTGACGCGCCCCGGTTTCCCGCCGCCCCAGGTGAGAGGGCAGGGGGCCTCGGGCCCGCTTCCCCGTCCGCCCCCGCATGCGATTGGCGGCGGCGTGCTGCTGGACGTTCCGCTCTACGGCGACAGCGGCCTGGGCTGGTCGGCGATGACGCGCACGCATGCGGCGGCCGCGGTGTGGGGCGTGGGCAGCGTGTGGCGCAACGGGCAGCTGCTCACGGACGCGGCCTTCGTCCACGCGGCGGCGCTGGCGGCGGGCTCGTACGCGGATGACGACACGCACCGGTTGCTGCGGCAGGCGCGCTTCGGAGACTCGGAGCTGGTGGTGCTGGTGTGGAACCTGCCCGCCTCGGTGGAGCCTCGGGGCTTCATCCAGTTCGTGCTGGAGGACGTGTCCATCACCGTCGACGGCGCGTCGGTGGCCTCGCGGGCCGTGGTGGAGAACCGGGGCAATCCTCCGGCGGATTGGAACTCGCTGACGCCGACGCCGGCCGGCGCGATTCTGGGGGCTCCGTCCACGGGCTCGCCCAACCCTGCGCAGGACGCGCTGGGGGGCGGTGGGACGACGTCCGGTGAGCTGGCCACGGCACGGGGCGGCTCGCCGGAGACGACGCCTGGGGCGGCGAACGATTTGGGCGTGGCGGGTGGAGGCCGCGACATCATCGCCACCGAGGGTGGAGGCATCGTGGCCGTGGGCGGGGCGAACACCGGTACGGGTGGCTCGGGGACGGGCCTTGGGGACACCGCCGTGGGCGTGGGGACGGGTGGGGCTC
>JBKGHK010000275.1:0-12446 GCA_046520375.1 Pyxidicoccus sp. 3LFB2 | reverse complement strand
CGAAGCCCTGGGCCGCGAGCCAGCGGGCCTGGGCGGAGAAAGGGGGGGCAGCTCGCGAACGAAGGGCGCGAGGGCGGGGTGCATCAGCCCGTGGACGAGCACCACCACCGGCGTGGCCGCGCGGGAGGCGCCGTCGGGGAGGTAGAGGTCCAGCTTGTACTCGCGGCCGTTCGCGCGGGCGTACGTCAGGCCGCGGCGCACCGGGACTTCCTCCATGCCGGGGACGGTGAGGACGGGGCGCAGCTTCGTCCACTCGGGAAGGGGCTGGCCCTTGAGCTCCGGGGCGGTGGAGAGGGCGATGACGGGCAGGCCCGGGGCGGGGACCTCGGAGAAGCCCAGGTGGGTGCGCAGCCACTGGGCGCGGTCCCTGCGCGCGGCGTCGGACAGCTCGTGGCCGCCTTCGTAGAACTTGGAGAGCTTGGGCTCGCTGGCCGCGTCGATGAAGGCGCGGGCCCGTGCGTACGTCACGCCGGGGTCGGCGCGGCCATACTGGAAGAAGAGGGCGGCGGGTGCGGCGTGGCGCACGCCCACGGTGCCGTCGAGGGGTTCCAGGTTGCGCGCGGTGGTGTCGAGGCGCTCCCGGGCGGCGGCATCGCGGGGCTGCTTGGTGTCGGCGCCCTCCGTCTCGCGGAAGCGGGCGGAGAAGTCGCCGATGCCGGCCACCAGCACGAGCGCGCGAAGGCGGGGCTCGATGCCCGCGAGCGCGCCGCCCACGGTGGCGCCTCGGGCATGGCCCACGAAGCCCAGGCGCTGGCCGTCCACCTCGGTGCGCGAGGTGAGCAGGTCCACGCCGCGCCGCAGGTCCATCAGCAGCCCCACGTGGGTGTCATACACGGCGGGGCCGGAGAGAGGACGGTTCCACGGCTCGGCGCGCACGTGGGGCGAGTCGACCAGGAGGGACACGACACCCGCGCGGGCCAGGGAGAGCGCCTCGTCGAGGAACTCGTTCTTCGTCCCCTTGGCCCAGTGCAGGAAGAGGACGGCGGGGAAGGGGCCGGGGCCCTTGGGCGTGACGAGGTACGCGGGCACGGGGCCGCCCTTGGGGCTGGCGTAGGTCAGCTCCGTCACGGTGACGTCGCCGCGCTGCTGCGTGCGGACCGTCTTCACGTCCAGCGGGGCCTTGGCGTCGTACGCCGTCACCCGGCGCAGTTCGGTGAGCTTCGGGTCCGCTGGGGCGGGCTCGGCCGCGAGGGCGGGCAGGGCGAGGGCCAGCGCAAGCAGCAGAAGGGACTGCGAAGAAGGGCGAAGCCGGGTCATGGGGAACGCCTCAATCTGGAGGGCCGCGCCGGGAAGGACGCTCCGGGCAGGAACTCCGTGAGGCTCACGCTATTCCACACAGCGTACGCGTGGGCCGTACGGGCGCTCGGTCTGACGTGGGGATGCGCGGGGCGAGCATCCAGCGCCGGGCCTTGCCTGCGAACGCATCCTCGCGACAGTCGTGGGCATGAGCGGGGCTCGGGTCCCGCGCTGGCATCGTGCCTCCGGGAGATTCCGGGTGGCCGGCGGTGGGCATGAGCGGGGGCGTGTGTGGGCCGCGCTGGGCCGTGCCTCCAAGAGACTCCGCGACAGACGGTGGGGATGCGCGGAGCGCGCATCCTGTCCTGCGGCCCTCACACCCGTGAGGCCTCGCGAGCCCTCATTCCTCGTCGTGAGGGGCCGCCGCGGGGGGCGTTGCCGGCGCCCGTCCCTCGTAGCGCAGCGCCTCGCGAATCTCCTCGTCGCTGAGGAGGCGGAAGCTGCCCTCGGGGATGTCCTTCAGGTCCACGCTCCCCACGGCCTCACGGTGGAGCGCGCGCACGGGCAGGCCCACCGCGCCGAGCATCCGCTTCACCTGGTGGTGGCGGCCCTCGGTGAGCGTCACCTCGACGGTGTGCTCATCCCGGACGACGACCTTCGCGGGGCGCGCGGGGCCATCGTCGAGTGTCATCCCCTGACGGAGCGGCTCCACCTTCGAGTCATCGGCGTTGCTGAACACCGTGGCCACGTAGCGCTTCGGAAGCCGGGTGTCCGGAGACGTGGCGTGGGCGACGAACTTGTCGTCATTGGTGAAGAGCAACAGCCCCGTGGACTCCACGTCCAGCCGGCCCACGGCGTGCCACGTGTAGCCGGCGAGTTCGGGGGGAAGCTGGGGCAGGAGCACCTCGAACACGGTGCCTGTGCGGTGCTGACGCGCGGTGGAGGACAGCACTCCGGCGGGCTTGTGGAACGCGAGCACCCGCGTGGCCGGCGCACCCAGCTTCACGGGAAGGCCATCCACCTTCACGACGGCGCCCGGAGGCACGGGGGCGAGCGGCATCAGTGCTACACGGCCGTTGATGGTGACGCGGCCCGCGAGGATGGCGGTCTCCGCCTCCTTCTGCGGGAACACTCCGGCCCGGGCGAGCGCACGCGACAACCAGTCGGGCTTCTCCTTGCCTTCCCAACGTTTGGTCTGCTGTGGCTTCGTCTTGACGGGCTTGCGTGACATGAGCGCGGCACTGTACCCGCCCGGGCCGGGCGGGACAGGGCCAGATGACACGGGCTACTTGCGCGGAGCCTCGTCCGGGTCCTCGCCCTCGGCCGAACCGGGCGTCTTCCCGGGCTCGGGCTGGGGCATGCGGCGCTCCTCGTCGAGCCCTCCGCCCTCGGCCGTCTTGGGCGTACGGCCCGGCGCGTCCTCCGAGGGAGCCTGACGCTGATTGCCGCGGCCGGGCTCCTCGCCGCCGACCTCCATCGACTCATAGGGCATGTGGTCCATGCGGTGCTCCTCCTGAAAGTGGGGGAGCCAGTTCCTGGCTCCCTGGCCAAGGTAGGAACGATTCCTGCCGGTGACGCCTTGGGCCTTGCGGCCGCGTGCCTGCTCGCTCACCCTCCAGGCCCCTCGCTGCGGAGGTCTCATGTCGCGTCTTGCCGCCTGTCTTGCCCTGCTCGCGCTCCCCGCCCTGGCCGCCGAGCCGGCCGCGGTTCCCCGCCGTCCCGTCCACACCTACTCCATCGTCGCCCGGGACGCCGCGACGGGAGAGCTGGGCGTGGCCGTGCAGTCCCACTGGTTCTCCGTCGGCTCCACCGTCCCCTGGGCCGAGGCGGGCGTGGGCGCCATCGCCACCCAGTCCTTCGTCGACCCGTCCTACGGGAAGCTGGGCCTGGACCTGATGCGCGCGGGCCGCTCCGCGCCAGAGGCCCTCAAGGGCCTGCTCGCCGCCGACAGCGCCAGTGCGGTGCGTCAGGTGGCGATGATTGACACCCAGGGCCGCGTGTCCGCTCACACGGGCGACAGCTGCATCGCCGCCGCCGGCCACATCGTGGGCGAGGGCTTCTCCGTCCAGGCGAACATGATGGAGAAGGACACCGTCTGGCCCGCCATGGCGAAGGCCTTCCGCGAGTCGAAGGGAGACCTCGCCGAGCGGATGCTCGCCGCGCTCGAGGCCGCCGAGGCCCAGGGTGGAGACATCCGGGGCAAGCAGTCCGCCGCCATCATCGTCGTGGCCGCGAAGCCCTCCGGGCGCCCGTGGATGGACCGGAAGTTCGACCTGCGCGTGGACGACGCCCCCGAGCCCCTCAAGGAGCTGCGCCGGCTCGTCACCCTCCAGCGTGCCTACAACTTCATGAACGAGGGCGACCTCGCGATTGAGCGCAAGGACACGGACGGGGCCCTCAATGCGTACGCCTCGGCGGAGAAGCTCGCGCCGGGCAACGCGGAGATGGTGTTCTGGCACGCCATCTCCCTGGTGGGCGTGGGGCGGGTGGACGAGGCGCTGCCGCTGCTGCAGCGCACGTACAAGGCGGACCCCCGCTGGCGTGAACTGGTGACGCGGCTGCCCAAGGCGGGCCTGCTCCCGGACGACCCGAAGCTCATGTCCCGGCTGACGGGCGCGAAGCCCGCGAAGTAACCCGGTTGCAGGGAGAGGCCGGGCAGGCATGCGGTCCATGCCCGGCTTCGTCTCCGACTCGCACCCCGGTCCAGTGCGCTTGTGGACACCTTCTGGGATGGCGACGTTCCCCGGGAGAGGATGACCATGCGCACGACCCTGGCCCCGTTGCTCACGTTGCTCACCCCCGTACTCGCCTTTGCCCAGGCGCCCCTGCCGGGCCCCATCGAGCAGGAGGTCTCCCGCAGTCCCGCGTTCTGGTACTGGGTGGTGCTGCTCGCCCTGGCGGCCGTTGCCTTCGCCTGGAGCGCCGTGCGCATCTCCCGCAAGCGACGCGGTCCGCCCCGGGGCCCGGGGAGCACCGGTGTCGGCGCCGGCCGCGGTCCTCGCCGGGCGCGCACCGTCTGAGCACGCTGCCGGAAGTCGCCCCGCATCGGCTTCGGAACCGGGGCGCACTGCTCAGCCCCTGCTCAGCTTCTTGCGCATCGTGTGGAGCGCGGCCAGCCAGAGCCGCGCCTCCTTCCGCGTCAGCCGTGAGCGGCGCAGCGGCGCGAACAAGTCGCGCAGTGCCGTGCGCCCCCGGGACTTCATCCACGAGAAAGCCCCCCCGCGCCCAGGGCCGTGTCGAGCGCGGACTCCACCTGCGCCAGCTCCGCGTCCGTCGCCGCTGCGGGCAGCGGAGCCGGTGGCGGCGCGCTGGCCGCGAGCGTGGCCACGCGCACCTCGTACGCATAGAGCAGCACCGCCTGGGCCAGGTTGATGGAGGGCTGCTCGGGCGCGGTGGGCACGGCGGACAGGTCGTGGCAGCGCTCCACCTCCGCGTTGGTCAGTCCGCTGCGCTCATCCCCGAAGACGACAGCCACCGTTCCCTGCACCGCGCGGGAGATCAGCTCCTCGCCCACCGCGCGCGGAGGCAGCCTGCGCTTGCCCTCGACCTTGCGTGAGCTGGTGCCCACCACCCATACGCAGTCGGACACGGCCTCCTCCAGCGTGTCCGCGCGCCGCGCCGCGTCCAGCACGTCCTCGGCATGCACCGCCAGCCGGCGCGCGGGGCCCAGGTCCTCGACTTCCGGCGTCACCCACACCCAGTCGGACAGGCCGCAGTTCTTCAGGGCGCGCGCGGCGGCACCCAGGTTCTCCGCGTTGCGCGGGCGCATGAGGACGAAACGGACGGGCGGCACCATTCGCCGCGCACCTTAGCGCCTTCCCGACGTGACACGTCGCCCGTTGACCCGGGGCCCTCCGCCCCCCTATAGCCTCAGGCCATCGACGTCTTCGCAGGTGCCCGGGGCCACGGCGGCAGTGTGGTTCCCCAGACACCCTGCGGGCCCGATGACGCATGGGGGACGCGTCATGGCCGCGGGCAAACGACCACAGTCCTCCCTCAGGCGGTGTGCGCTGGCCCGGCACGCCGCATGAAGAACAGCTGGCACCTTCCGGAGGAACCATGGGTTCGCGGTCCGTTGTCTCGCAGAGGGCGCCCCGCCCGAGCTGGCCCCTCTTCGCGCTGTTGGCGGGCCTCACCCTCGCTGGCTGCAAGCAGGAGTCGCAGCCTCAGCAGCCCGCCACCCCCGGCTCCACCCCTGTCGCCTCCACTCCGGCCGCCACCCCTGGCACGGACGCGGGCACGGCGAGCGCCGCCGCCACGCCGCCCACGCCCGAGGCCCTCACGCCCGTCATCCGCGAGCAGGCCACCGAGGACGCCCTGGCCCGGCGCATCGTCATCGAGTTCCCACGCGCGGTGAGCTCCGAGGGCGCCGAGGTGAAGAAGGGCACCGTCGTCACCATCACCCCGCGCGTCGCCGGCAGCCTGTCCTGGCTCAGCCCGTCCACGCTCGCCTTCAACTTGGCCGGTGACTCGGCACTCTCCTTCGAGACCCCGTACACCGTCACGCTGGAGTCCGTGGAGACGGCCACCGGCGTGGTGAAGCCGCCCTCCGAGGGCGCCTGGTCCCACCGCTTCACCACCCCGGCCTTCCGCTTCCTGCGCCTCGCCCCCCGGCAGGTGGACCTGCTCAAGGGCCGCGTGGAGGTGGACGCCGTCTTCTCCGGCCCGGTGGACCTCAACGCCGTGCGCACGCGCGCCACCTTCCAGGTGGAGGGCCAGCCCGTCTCCGACGTGAAGTGGCGCACCACCGCCGAGGGGCTCAACACCCTCACCGCGCAGATTGGCCATCCGCGCATCAAGCCCGGCGCCACGCTGCGCTTCGCACTGAAGCAGGGGCTCCCCGCCGCGAAGGACGCGAAGGTGCAGGCCGCCGCGGCGGAAGCCTCCGTCGAGCTGCGCGCGGGCAAGCGGCTGGACATCACCGGCGTCTCCCTTGCCGAGGGCTCCACCGGCCACTACCTGGAGGTCTTCTGCCGTGACGTGGAGCCCAACGCTCCGGCCAGCCCCCGCGAGTCCGGCGAGTACGACGAGTACTACTGGGACCACCGCAACAAGGGCTGCACGCTGGACGACGCGGTGGCGGCGGACGCCATCCACCTGACGCCCGCGGTGAAGTTCTCCATCGCCCCGTCCCGCAAGGGCTTCCGCATCTTCGGTGACTTCAAGCGCGGCCCGCACTCGCTGCGCATCGATGCGGGCACGCCGTCCGTGGGCGGTGGCGCGCTGCTGGCCCCGTACGTCCAGTCCTTCTCCGTGCCCGCACGCCAGCCGCAGGTCTCCTTCGCGTCCGCCGGCCGCTACCTGCCGCGCAGCGCGTGGCGCAACCTGCCCCTGCAGCACCTCAACCTGGACTCGGTGGAGCTCACCGTGCGCCATGTGCCGCCGGAGAACCTCGTCTTCTGGATGAGCGACGACAACTCCGAGACGGTCGACGAGCGCACCTCCAACGTGGTGGCGAAGCGCACGCTGCCCCTCAAGTCCCAGCCGGACACGCTGACCACCACCTACGTGGACGTGGCCAACCTCGTGCCCGCCAACACCCGGGGCCTGGTGGAGCTCTCCGCGCGCAGCGGCGAGCGGCAGGCGTCCACGCGCATCCTTCTCACCAACCTGAGCCTCGTCGCCAAGCGCGGCGGGCCGGCGGCCGGCTCCACCGACAAGGGCGAGGTCTGGGTGTGGGCGCTGGGCATGGAGAGCACCGAGCCGCTGTCCGGCGTGGAGGTGTCGCTGGTGAAGAAGAGCGGCCAGGTGGTGGCCCGCTGCACCACGGTGGCGACGGACGGCTGCTCGCTGAAGGTGCCCGCGCCGGGCGCGGATGACAGCGAGCCCTTCGCCCTCCTGGCCCGTGACGGCGAGGAGTTGACGTACCTCAAGTACAGCGAGCTGAAGACGGAGATTGCCAACTCGGACGTGCAGGGCGAGCCGTACCGCGCGGAGAAGCCCTACCGCGCCTCCATCTGGTCCGACCGGGGCGTGTACCGCCCGGGCGACACCGCGCACGTCGCGGCGGTGCTGCGTGGGCAGGATGACAAGGCGCCTCCCTCGGGCATGCCGGTGGAGCTGCTGGTGATTGACCCGCGCGAGCGCGAGCTGAAGAAGGTGGCGCTCAAGACGAACGAGGCGGGCGTCGTGGCGCTGGACGTGCCCTTCGAGGCCTTCCAGGACACGGGCCGCTACCGCGTGACGCTGAAGGTGGCGGACCGCGAGGTGGCCACCTACGGCCTCAGCGTGGAGGAGTTCGTCCCCGAGCGCATGAAGGTGTCGGCGCGCACGGAGAAGGATGGCTACGTGCAGGGCGAGGAGGTGCCGGTGGCGGTGGAGGCCGCGTACCTCTTCGGCGGCTCGGCCGAGGGCAGCCCGGTGGAAGTCACGTGCCGGCTGGTGCCTTCCGAGTTCAAGCCGAAGGAGAACGCGCAGTACGCCTACGGCGTCTGGCGGCAGGACGGCGCCGAGCCCCGCCCCGTCACCCTGGGCCAGGTGAAGGGCACGCTGGACGCGAAGGGCCAGGCGCTGCTGCGCTGCCCGGCGCAGGCGGCCATGGGCAACCTCCGCAGCTCCGCGCGGCTGACGGCGCTGGCCAGCGTCTTCGAGTCGGGCAGCGGCCGCTCCTCCGTGGGCGACGCGTCCACGCCGGTGCACCCGGAGGCGTACTACGTGGGCCTCCAGGCCACGACGGGCAAGGTGAAGGCGGGCAAGCCCTTCACCGTGAATGGCGTGGTGGTGGACTGGGACGGGAAGCTGCTCACCGCCAAGGCGCCCAAGACGGTGGACGTGGAGTACCTCCGCCTGGAGGAGGAGTACGGCCAGTTCTACGACGAGGCAGAGGGCTATGAGCGTTACCAGCGCTACCTGCGCCCCATGCGCGAGGGGCGCGTCACCGCGCAGGTGCGCGACGGCCGCTTCACGGTGGACGTGACGCCGGGCGCGGACGCCGCGGGCTACCTGGTGCGGGTGCGCGCGGGCGCCACGCAGACGGACCTCGAGCTGGAGGGCGAGGGCCGCTACTACTGGTGGGGCGAGGGCTCGCGCGTGGACCAGACGCCGCGTCCGCTCAAGCCCACGTCGCTGGACATCGCGCTGCCGGCGAAGGCCCGCGTGGGGCAGGCCGTCGCCGTGAAGCTGAAGGCCCCGTACAAGGGCCGCGTCCTCTTCACCGCCGAGACGGACCGCGTGCTCGCCACCGAGTGGAAGGCCGTGGAGCCCGGCGAGGTGTCGTGGACCTTCACGCCCTCGAGCTTCGCGCCCAACGTCTACGTGAGCGCCTTCCTGGTGAAGGACCCGCACCTGGAGTCCGCCGAGGCCTTCATGCCGGACCGCGCCTTCGGCGTGGCCAGCGTGGCGCTGGAGCCGGTGGACTACACGCAGACGGTGGCGATGAACGTGCCGAAGGAGGTCCGCTCCAACGACACGCTGACGGTGGACCTGGACCTGGGCGCGGTGGAGGGGCCCACCTTCGCCACGGTGGCAGTGGTGGACGAGGGCATCCTCTCCCTCACGCGCTTCCAGAGCCCGGACCCGCTCAAGCAGCTCTTCACCAAGCGCGCGCTGGGCGTGGACACGTTCGAGACCATCGGCTGGACGCTGCTGGTGCCGCCGGGCGGCAACTCGCGCTCCACGGGTGGTGACGGCGAGGGGGATGCTTCCGGCCGCGTGCAGCCCGTCAAGCCGGTGGCGCTGTGGAGCGGCCTCGTGCCGGTGCCCGCCAACGGCAAGCTGCGCGTGCCCTTCAAGCTGCCCCAGTACCGCGGCGCGGTGCGGGTGATGGCGGTGACGGCGGGCGCGAAGCGCATCGGCCACGCCAGCGCGCAGGTGCTCGTCAGGGACCCGCTGGTGCTCCAGACGACGCTGCCGCGCTTCCTCACGCAGAACGACGAAATCCAGGTGCCCGTCTTCGTCACCAACCTGTCCGGCAAGCCGCAGGACGTGAAGGTGACGCTGGCCACCGAGTCCCTGCCGGTGCCGGGCCTCGCCCCGCTGGCGGCGGCGACGTCCCCCGTGCAGCTGCTGGGCAAGAGCGAGGGCCGTGCCCGGCTGGAGGACGGCAAGTCCACCACCTTCGTCTTCCAGGCCAGGGCGGTGCAGGCGGTGGGCGCGGCGCGGATGACGGTGACGGTGGAGGGCGGCGGCCACACCTCGCGCGAGACGCTGGACGTGCCGCTGTCTCCCGCCGGCCCGCGCGTGCGCAACGTGCAGCGGATTGAACTGGCGCAGGGCACGACGGACGTCTCGAAGTTCCTCAAGGGCTGGGTGCCCACCACGGAGCGCTCCACGCTGTGGGTGACGGCCAACCCGTATGCGCAGTCACTCCAGCACCTCTCGTACCTGGTGCAGTACCCGTACGGGTGCGTGGAGCAGACGACGTCCTCCACCCGGCCGCTGCTCTTCGTGTCGGAGCTGCTGGACGACGTGGACCCGACGCTGACGAAGGGCAAGGACGTGGGGGAGATGGTGCTGGCCGGCATCAACCGCGTGCTCTCCATGCAGACGCCGTCGGGCGGCTTCGCCTACTGGCCGGGCCACACGGAGCCGGTGGACTGGGGCACCGCGTACGCCACGCACATGCTGCTGGACGCGCAGAAGCTGAAGTACCCCGTGCCGCAGGACCGGCTGGACGACGCCCTCACGTGGATGGGCAACGAGCTCAACAACCAGGAGGGCCGCACCGGCCGGCACGGCGGCTACAGCGCCAGCTCGGAGGCGTACATGCACTACGTGCTGGCGCTGGGCGGCAAGGGGCGCAAGGCGCGGGTGCAGAAGATGGTGGAGGCCCTGGCGGAGCGCGCGAAGAAGGCGCCGCTGACGGGCGAGGACCTGGAGCAGGACTACATGCTCAAGGCCGCGCTGTGGCTGGCGGGGGACCGTCGCTACGAGAAGGAGCTGCGCAGCCCGGACCTGTCGCCCGTCACCGACGAGCGCAAGAACAACTGGTCCTTCTACTCGGACCGCCGCCGGCGCGGCTTCATGCTGAGCACCTTCCAGGACCTCTTCGGCAATGACGCGGCGGGCGAGCCGCTGGCTCGCATGGTGGCCGAGTCGCTCCAGGCGCAGCGCAGCAGCTGGTACACCACCCAGGAGCTGGTGTGGGGAGTCACGGGCCTGGGCAAGCGGCTGCAGGGCGCGGCTTCCAACTTCGCCCCGCCGGTGCTGATGGCGGACGGCAAGGTGGTGGCGCCGACGCAGGACAAGGACGCGCGCGGCTCGGACCGCACGTGGGCGCTGGCCCGCGCCAGCGAGCGCAAGGGGCTGCAGCTGGAGGTGAAGACCAAGGACGAGGGGAAGCTGTACCTCGTGCTCAGCAGCGAGGGCGTGCGCTCGGAGGGTCAGGTGGAGACGGGCGGCGAGGGCCTGGTGCTGACGCGCACCTGGCGCAAGCTGGACGGCACGGAGCTGGACATGCGCTCGGGGCCGGTGGCGCTGGCGGACCTCGTCTACGTCGAGCTGCAGCTGACCAACACCACCGCGGAGCGCGTGCAGAACATCGCCCTGGTGGACCGGCTGCCGGCGGGCTGGGAAATCGAGAACGCGCGGCTGGGCCGTGGCGGCGGCGCGAGCTGGATTGAGGCCGACGCGCAGTGGACGCCGGACTACGTGAACATCCGCGATGACCGCATGGAGGTCTTCGGCAGCCTGGGCGCGCGCGAGTCGAAGAAGGTCACCTACGCGGTGCGGGCGGTGACGGCGGGCACCTTCACGCTGCCGTCGGCCGAGGCGGAGGCCATGTATGACCCGCGCCTGTGGGCGCGGGAGCTGGCCGCCACGGTGCAGGTGTCCGGCCCGTGGAAGGACAACCTGCTCTAGTCCAACGTTTCCCAGAGCGCGTCGAACGCGCGGCTGAAAGGCTGCACCAGCCGCGCGTCGTCGGACAGGAGAACATTCTCCTGGTTGAACTCCGCCGCCGAGCGCGTCCAGTTGTAGCTGCCGGTGATGAGGCGCAGCCGGTCGAACACGGCGAACTTGTGGTGCATATGGGCCTGGCTCTTGTCGAGCTTCACCGGAACGCCGGCATCCTTCAGCCGCATCATGTCGGAGCCGGCGTCGAGCGCCTTGTCGTCGTCGCCCACCATCCGCAGCCGCACGCCGCGGCGGTGGGCGTCCAGGAGCGCCCGGCTGATGCGGTCATCCGTCACGGTGTAGACGCACACGTCGATGGAGCCTCGCGCGTCCTGTATCTGCCGGAGGATGGCGTTGAGGGGTCCCTCGCCCGGGCTGAAGTAGGCCTCCATGCGGGACGTCTCGGCGTTGCGCGGGGTGTGCAGGGCCTCCACCGTCTCCTCCAGCCAGGAGATGACCTCGCGCGAGCGCGGCTCCTTCACGGACGCGCGGGCCAGGGCGAAGGCCCGCGAGCGGAAGAGGGTGAGCAGGGCCTCGCCTGCCCGCCGCTCCATGAGCACCGCCTGGAGCGCCTGCCGCTCGGTCGGCGTCAGCCGCCGGTCATCGAGGATGGAGGTGAGGATGGCATCGACCTCGACGGCATTCATGGCGGAGGGACTCCTGACGTGGACGCGCGTAGCATAGAGGCAACCCCGTGCTTCCGTGAGCCCCGCCGGGGAGCCTCCATTCCATGAGCCGTGCCCGTTGCATCTTCAGGAGGCTTGCCTGCGTCATCGCGGCGCTCCAGTCGTCCCTGGGAGTCCCCGCCCCATGAGCCGCATGCGGAGAATCCTCCGGAGACTCGCCCTCGTCACCGTGGGGCTTTTCGTCCTCGCGGCCGTGGCGTGGGCGGCCGCGCACTGGGTGCCCCTGCCGGAGCGGCTCTCCGCGCCGGCCTCGGTGGTGATGGAGTACCGCGACGGCACCCCAGCCCATGTCTTCCTGGCGCCGGACGAGCGCTGGCGCATCCCCACCTCGCCAGAGCGCGTGGACCCGGCCTACCTGCGCGCGCTGCTGGCGCTGGAAGACAAGCGCTTCTTCCACCACCCCGGCGTGGACCCGCTGGCCGTGGCGCGCGCCGCCGTGCGCAATGTGGTGCGGGGGCGCCGCGTCTCGGGCGCGTCCACGCTGACGATGCAGTTGGTGCGCGTGCTGGAGCCCCGGCCGCGCACCTTCACGTCGAAGCTCCTGGAGTCGCTCCGGGCGATGCAGCTGGAGCTGCGGCTGACGAAGCAGGAGGTGCTCGCGGCCTACCTCCAGTTCGTCCCCTACGGGCGCAACGTGGAGGGAGTGGAGGCGGCGGCGCTGGCGTACTTCGGCCACACGGCGGCGCACCTGAG
>JBKGHK010000274.1:0-12451 GCA_046520375.1 Pyxidicoccus sp. 3LFB2 | reverse complement strand
CCCCCGGTGATCCCCGGCCATCCTCGACCGCGCACTCAACACCGCCGCGCGCGTGCTCGACGTGCACCTGCCCGTAGCTCGTCCTCGCCGAGGACGATGGCCCGCCCTTCACCGCCGTCCACGCGGGCCAGCCGCGGCCTGCTCGTGGGGCGCCTGTCGATACCGCCAGCCCCTGTCCGCCGCCGAGCTGCGCTTCCACGCCGGCCGCGCGCTCCTGTCGCTGTCCCCGGACCTGATGGCCCTGCGCGCCCTCAAGGGTGGCCAGCTCCTGCGCGGGCTGGCCCTGCTGTCCACCATCCTCAAGGACCCGCGTTCCTCCAGCGACGAGGCCCGCGTGGTGCGCGACTCGCTCTCGCCCCGGGCCCTGGAGCGCACCCTCGCGCTGCTGGACCCCGGCACCCGCGACTTCAACGCCTCCGCCCTCGCGGACGCGGCGCGCGACTCCGCCAACCGCGCGGGGCTCGTGGCCTGTGGAAGCGTGGGGCCGGCCCTGGCCGTCCTGCGCGCGCGCAGGAACCAGGACTCGGAATTGGTGGAGCTGCTGCGCTTCGCCGCGTCCGAGCGCTACTACGAGCTGCGCACCCCGCGCTGACCGCTCAGCGCATCAGCAGCTTGATGGTGAGCGCCAGCAGCCGGCCCTTCTCGCCGCCCAGGTCATGACGGTAGGCGATGTCGAACCCGCCGCCGCCCTCGGACACGAAGCCCACGCCCGTGGACAGCTGCGACGTCTTCCGGAAGCCGTCGTACGTGTAGCCGCCGCGCACCGGCAGCACCTGCCCGAAGAGGTACTCCAGGCCCGCGCTGTACGTGAACGTGTTCTCGTTGTTGGTGACGAAGTCCGCGCGCACGTCGCCGGCCACCGTCAGCTGCTGCGTCAGAAAGCCCACGTGCGCCGAGAAGTAGCGCGTCAGCTCCGAGTTGCCCGTGTCGATGAGGTTGTGCGCGGACACGCCCGCCGTGAAGGACGGCGACAGGCGCAGCATGAGGCCCGCGTCACCGGTGACGGAGTTCGCATACCGCGCATCGCCGCTCAGCCGCAGGTAGCGCGCCACCGCGCCCAGCATCACCGCCTGGCTCAGGGGCAGCCCCACGCCCAGGGAGCTCAGATGGGCGCTGGTGCGCGCGCCGCCCCGGCCCAGGCTCACCCAGTGGTAGTCGATGCCCATCGCCAGCCGGCTGGAGGCCGCGTCCAGGATGGAGACGCCCAGCAGGCCCTCCTTCTGCTCGACGTCCCAGGCGCCCGTGGCCTCCACCCGGTAGGCCGGGAAGAGGGCCATGGCCGCGGGGTTGCCCAGCACCGCCTCGGTCCCCAGCCCCAGCGCCCGGTAGGCGCCGCCCATGCCGTAGGCCCGGGCGCTCATCAAATCCCGTAAGTCTTCGGCGGGCTGGGCCAGGGCGGCGGTGGACACACACAGCGCAATCAGCAGGACAGTGGGGCGGATCGGCATGTCGTTGGCATCCTATCCAGCTTGAAGGGGGCGGGTGCCATCAATAGATTCCCGGCCCCAAACGTGGGCTACCTGACCCATCTCGCCTCCGCGCCTCGAGCGCCCCGGGTTGCTCGAACCGCCGCGCGAGTCGTCAAGACGGAGAAGCCGTGAAGCGCATCGCCGCACTCCTGGCAGTCCTGGTCTCCTTTGCCGCCGGCGCCTATGTGCTGCCCGGAAGCTCCATCCTCCGCCGCATGGTGACCGAGCGCGACGAGCTCAAGCTGTCCTCCCTCCGGGTGGAGGGCTCGCTCAGCTTCAGCGGCCCCGCCGTGAAGGAGGCCGGGGCCGCGCTCGGCACCCCCACCGACCGCCCCGACGTGCAGGGCGATGGCGTGCTCTACCTGCGCGTGCCGGGCCGCTGCCGCTTCGAGGCCTCCGTGCCCGACGGCAACGCCCGCGCCGCCGCCGTCCAGGTGGGAGGCCGCCGCCGCTCCGAGGGCACCGAGATTCCCTCCATGTCGGTGCTCATCTCCCAGGTGTGTCCGATTCTGGCCGCTGGCGGCGGCAACGTGCAGGACCTCAAGGAGGCCGTGCAGCAGTACCTCCAGTCGCTGGGCGTGGAGACGGGCCGCACCGGCCTGGCCCGCTTCGGCGGCGAGGTGGCCTACGTGATTGGCGAGCAGGCCGAGGGCCGGCCGCAGTTCTGGGTCTACAAGGACTCCTTCCGTCCGGCGCGGCTGCGCTACACGGACAACGCCAAGGCCGCCTGGGACATCCGCTTCCTCGACTACACCTCGCCGGCCACCGGCGAGTGGATGCCCCGCACCATCGAAGTCTGGCGGGACGGCCAGCGCGCGCTGCGCTTCACCGCGCTCAAGGGCGACAACCGCGCCACGATTCCGGAGAAGCTCTTCACGCCGTAGGCGTCGCCACACGCCCGGGGCCCCTTGACGCGCCCCGGCGTGCGGGCCGTGGGAGGGCGGAGTCCTGCCTCCCCGGGTTGATTCCCTTGCGGTGCGCTTCGTCCGCGGAGAAGAGTCCCCCCCGCGGCCGGCCGGGGCTCTTCCCGGCGCGCCATGCAAGAGGAGCAACACATGAAGGTCTACGGCCATCCGATGAGCGGCTGTACCCGCGCGGTCCTCGCCACCCTGGCGGAGAAGGGGCAGGAGGCCCAGTTCGTCCTCGTGGACCTGATGAAGGGCGAGCAGAAGCAGCCCGCCCATCTGGCGCGCCAGCCGTTCGGCGTCGTCCCCGCCTTCGAGGACAACGCGGGCAACATGTTCTACGAGTCGCGCGCCATCATCCGCCTCCTGGACCGCACGCTGCCGGGCCCCTCGCTCACGCCGACCGACGCGCGCGGCTATGGCCTGATGGAGCAGTACATCAGCGTCGAGCAGTCCTACTTCACCCCCGCGGCGGCGAAGATCTTCATCGAGCGCCTGTTCAAGCCGCACATGGGCGGTGGCGCGGCGGACGAGGCCGTCGTCGCGGAAGGCTTCAAGGGCGTGCAGAAGGCCTTCGCCGTCATCGACCCGGTGCTGGGCCAGCAGCCGTTCCTCGCGGGTGACAGCTTCTCCCTCGCCGAGGTGGCCTGGATGCCCTACCTGGAGTTCCTCGTGCTCTCCGGCGCCTCGGACGCCATCACCCAGCACAAGAACGTGGCCGCCTGGTGGAGCCGCGTGAGCAGCCGCCCGTCGTGGAAGAAGGTGACGGGCAAGTAGCCCGTCCCGCGGGCAGGGGCCCCTCGTGAAGTGGGGCCCCGCTAGCTTCGCCAGGGATTGACGGCCAGCACCACGCGCCTGCCGCAGACGGTGTCGGTGCCGGTCGCCTCGTCCTCGCGGAGGGCGCAGTACGACAACGCGCCCGTCGTCGCGTGTTGGAACAGGAGGTCCGGCTTCCCGTCTCCGTTCATGTCGGCGAAGGCCACCGCCCGCCACTCCGTCCCCGGAGGCGCGTCCCCTTCATGGTGGAGGCCCCCGTTGGACTGGAACCGGGTGCCGTCGAGCAGCCACCAGGCGAGCGCTCCCGTCCGCGTGTCCTGGAACAGCAGGTCCGGCCTGCCGTCGCGGTTCAGGTCTCCCAGGCCGACGACGCGCCACTCGGGCTCGGGGGGCAACCAGTCCGGGGCCTCCATCGCGCCGCTGCCCGTGACGCGGCCGTCCCGAAGGAGCCAGTACTCCAGCTCTCCGGTGAGCGAGTCCTGGAAGAGCACGTCCGGCCTGCCATCGCCATCCAGGTCGCCAATGGCCACGGCCCGCAGCGACGGCCGGGGGGACATGCCCTCGCCGAGCATGTGCACGCTCGTGCGGGTGACCCCCTGCTGGCGCCACAGGAGCAGCTCGCCCGTCCACGCATCCTGGAACAGGAGGTGGGGCTTCCCATCCCCGTCGAAGGCGCCGGCGCCCACCACCCGCAGGTACGGATGCGGAGGCTGGGACGCATCGGTCAGCAGCGAGCCCGTGCCCTCGCGCACGGGCGTCTCCCGCGTCCAGTCCATCTTCCAGTAATGGAGCTCGGCGGTCCTCCGGTGCTGGAAGAGCAGGTCCGGGCCGCGCCCGCCCGTGAGGGAGACCACGGCCACGGCCTCCTTCTCGCGGGACGACAGCGCGAAGAGCACGTTGCGCGTGATTCGGTGGACATGGAGGTTGCCCATGCACAGCGAGCCCCCATCGTCCGACGGTGGCGGCAGCCGCACCTGGCCCAGCAGGGCGTTGAACTTCAGGTTGAAGTGGCCGAGGTCCACGCCAGTGAGGCCCGCCGGACGGCAGCCCGGGTTGTCCTCCTTCCGGGTGACGGGGCCCCAGCAGTGGGCCGTGTGGTAGTTGAGCGTCCGCACCCAGTCGGTGGTGGCCGCGGTGAAGACGGTGCCATAGGCGGAGTAGGCCCCCATGGTGGCCGCGTAGGGCGAGTCCCCCGGCTCCCGCTCGAAGGTCGACCAGCAGTTCTCCCGGTCGCTGTTCGTGAGCATGGGCTGGTGGGGCTCGAGCAGCGCGACGCCCAGCACGGCGAAGTTCGGCGGCGTGCCGTCCTTCCCCGTCGCGCGGTAGACGGGCGGGTCTCCCTTCTCGAGGACGATGTCCGCGCCGTCGACCTCGTAGCCGACCAGCACCTCCTTGAAGTGGAGCTCCTCCACGGCGCCCGACTTGAGCTCGAAGCGGCCCCAGCCTCCCTCGCCCAGCGCCGCGCCGTGCATGAGTCCCGTGCCGCGCTCGGCCCAGTGGCACCAGTGGTCGGTGTGCTGCAGCACCAGGGGCGGGGAGAGGGGCTGCGGCTGCTCCTCGAAGGGGAGCGACGCGTCCTTCTTGTAGAAGTAGACGGACGGCGTGCGCACCAGCCGCGCGCCACCGCCGCGCGTGGAGACGCCCAGCAACTGGTTCTCCGGCGTCGTGCCGCCCTCCACCTTCCACCAGGCATCCGGCCCGCTCCCCGAGCCGGCGCTGCGCGCATCACCCTTGTCGCAGCGCATGGAGGTGGGCTCCTGGCGCGGGCCCGCGGGCGCCGGGTCTTCCAGCGTGACGCGCCAGTAGCAGGTGTTGGCGCTCAGGAAGGCGATGTTGCCGCCCTCGTCGCGGAAGCGCGCGGCGTTGGCGCGCATCTCGGCGCTCCAGTACTCGTCATGGCCCACGCTGAGCAGCAGGTTGCTCCGGGACAACATCTCCAGCCCGGTGTCCAGGTGCAGGTCCATGTCCGTGCAGAAGTCGACCTGGTCGGCGTAGTCGTTGTGCTGGAGCCACGCCAGCAGGGGCAAGTCGTACGGCTCGGACCCCCAGAGCCAGCAGCCCGCGGGCACGGGCCGGCGCAACGTCAACCGGGGGCTGCGCCACTCGTAATAGGACGCCCGCCACTCACCGCCCGGCCCCGGGTTGCCGGTGCTCGCCGTGTTGTACGCGTGCACGGTGAAGAGGTTGAACTTGTAGAGGATGGGGCGGGGGCCGTTGCGCGCCACATCGTTGCGCACGACGAAGAAGAAGGTGGCGGGGGCGCCCAGGTGCTTGCCCTCGGCCGTGAGCGCCTCGACTCGCGCCGCGTAGATGCCCGGAGGCGTCGTCGCGGGAATCGGCACGGACGTGCTCACCCCCCAGCCCCAGTCGGTGGTGCCCCGGCCGCTCCGGGCGCCGGGGGCGGGCCCCGGGGCTCCAGTCCGCGCCCACCCCCCCGGTGGCCCTCGACGACGTAGGGCACCCGGCCCCAGTCGGGCTGGTAGATGCCGTGCACATAGACGCGGAAGGCCGCCGTCCGGCTCAGGTCCTGCGAGACGCACAGCTCCAGTTGGCCCCCCTGCATGACGGTGTAGCTGGTGGGGTAGGCGTAGATGGGCTCGCCTTCGCGCCACTCCGACGCGGCCGCCCTGGCCGCGGCGTCCCGGGCGGCCTCCAGCTTCAGCCCGGGCCCGGTTTTCGTGACATATCGCGGCGGCTTCCCGCGTTTGAGCAGTGACACCAGCGGAAGGCGGAACTCCGAAGGCGGGCGTTTCATCGGGGCCTCGGCGTGGGAGGGCACTCCCGGACCGGCCTACCGCACAAGTCCTTCGCCTGGGAATCCGCCCAGGGGCTGGGGAAGCCGTTCCCCACCCGAAGACCTCCGAGGGCATGTCAGACCCATCCGGCACTGTGGACCCCGGTAGCAGGACGGCCGGGGACGGGGTGGCGGCCGAAGGGAGCGTCATGGAACAGCAAGCCTTGTGGCACGACACGCGTACGGAGCCGGAGGAGGCCCCCTCCACCCGGGGTTCCATGTCCGTGCGTACGTCCCGTACGAGGAGCCGCCGGGAACTGTCCGAGCCCGAAGGCGCCGCTACAGTGGGCGCCGCTGTGAGCCCTCCCGTCCTGGCCTCCGTCGCCGTTGGCCGCCCCGTCCGGGGCGAGTTCACCTATGCCGTGCCGGACGCGCTCGCCGGCCAGCTGGCGCCGGGCCAGCGCGTGCTGGTGCCGTTCGGCCGGGGCACGGCGCTGGGGTTCTACCTGGGGCCCGCCTCCCCGCCCGCCGAGGAGGGCGTCAAGCTCAAGCCCATCCAGCGCGTGCTGGAGGACTCGCCTTCACTGCCCAAGGACCTCATCGCCCTGCTGCGCTTCGCGGCCGTGCACTACCGCTACCCGCTGGGCGAGGTCATCCGGGGCGCGCTGCCCCCCGGCCTGTCCAAGGCGGTGGACGAGAAGGAAGCCAAGCCGGACGTGCAGCTCTTCGCGGTGGCGCTCGTCACCGAGGTGCCCCCGGAGCTGCACCGTGCCCCGGCCCAGTCCGCCGCGCTCGCCTACCTGCTGGCCGTGGGAGGGCGTGCGCCGCTGGAGGAGGTGTCCCACGCCATTCCGGGCGCCCGCGAGACGCTGAAGAAGCTGGCCACGCGGGGCATGGCGCGGATTGAGGAGAAGAAGCTGGAGGCCGGCGTGAAGGACGGCCTCATCCAGGGCCGGCCCGAGCGCCTCACCCCGGAGCAGGCCACGGCGGTGACGGAGCTGCGCGCGGCCCTGGACGTGGGTGACTTCCAGCCCTTCCTCCTGCACGGCGTCACCGGCAGCGGGAAGACGGAGGTGTACCTGCGCGCGGCGGAGCATGCGCTGTCGCAGGGCAAGGGCAGCCTCATCCTGGTGCCGGAAATCGCGCTGACGCCGCAGCTGGTGGGGCGCTTCCGCAGCCGCTTCGGCGCGGAGGTGGCGGTGCTGCACTCGGCGCTGAAGGACCGCGAGCGGCTCTTCCACTGGCAGGCGCTGCGCCGGGGCGACGTGAAGATTGCCGTCGGCGTGCGCTCGGCGGTGTTCGCCCCGGTGGACAACCTGGGGCTCATCGTCGTGGACGAGGAGCACGACCCGTCCTTCAAGCAGGAGGAGAAGCTGCGCTACCAGGCGAGAGACCTCGCCGTCGTGCGCGGCAAGCAGGCCGGGGCGGTGGTGGTGCTGGGCTCGGCCACGCCGGCGCTGGAGACGCTGGAGAACGTCAAGCGCGGGCGCTACCGGCTCTTGGAGCTGAAGAACCGGGTGGATGACCGGCCCATGCCCACCATCGAAATGGTGGACCTGCGCGTGGAGCGTCCCCGCGAGGGCATGGTGACGGAGGAGGCGCCCATCCTCAGCCCGCCGCTCTTGGCGGCCATGGAGGAGACGATTGGCCGCGGGCAGCAGGTCATCCTCTTCCTTAACCGGCGCGGGCACAGCACGGTGCTCATCTGCGAGGTGTGCGGGCTGTCGCTCAAGTGCAGCGAGTGCGACGTGTGCCTCACGCACCACCGCTCGCAGAACCGGGTGGTGTGTCATTACTGCGGGCTGGCCATGCCGCTGCCGGACCGGTGCATGGAGTGCACGGGCCCCATGCTCAAGCTGGGCATCGGCACGGAGAAGGTGGAAGCCGAGGTGCTGGAGCGCATCCCCACCGCGCGCGTGGCGCGGCTGGACAGGGACTCGGCCACCAGCGCGGAGCGGCTGACGGAGATGCTGGCCTCGTTCGCCCGGCGCGAGCTGGACGTGCTGGTGGGCACGCAGATGGTGGCCAAGGGGCACGACTTCCCGGGCGTGACGCTGGTGTGCGTCGTCATGGCGGACACGTCGCTGGCCATCCCGGACTTCCGCGCCGCCGAGCGCACCTTCCACCTGCTCACCCAGGTGTCCGGGCGCGCGGGGCGGGGCAAGGACCCGGGCAAGGTGCTGGTGCAGACCTACAACCCGGAGGCCGAGCCGGTGAAGCGGGTGCTGGCCCACGACTTCGACGGCTTCGCGAAGCAGGAGCTGGAGTGGCGCAAGGCGCTGGCGTACCCGCCCTACTCGCGCATGGCGGCCATCCGCCTGGAGGGTGAGCACCCCGAGCAGGTGGCCGGGGTGGCCCGCCACCTGGGCAACCTCGTCTCGCGCTACATGCCGCCGGCTTCGGCGGGGGTGCGCCTGCTGGGGCCGGCCCTGGCGCCCATCTCCCGAATCCGGGGGAAGACGCGCTGGCAGTTCCTCGTGAAGGGGCCGACGCATGCGGCGCTTGCCCCGCTGCTCGCCAGGGTGGAGGCGGCCCTGGGGGACGTTCCGAATGGGGTGAAGGTCGTCATCGACGTGGATCCGGGGGCCATGCTGTAGACTCGGTGCCCCCCATGGGCGCACCGGTCCTCCTCGTACACGACGACATCGCCACCATCGCCGCGGTGCGGCGTCTGCTCACGCGTGAAGGGTACGAGGTCATCCTCGCCACCTCCGCCGCGGATGCCCTCATCGGCTTCGGGCACCACCTGCCCGTGCTCGTCGTGCTCGCCCCGGGCGTGGAGAGCGGACGCGGGCACGTGGTGCTGGAGGAACTGCTCCAGCACCCGGAGGGGAAGAAGGCCCGCGTGCTGCTGCTGGGCGAGCCGATTGCCGGCTTCAGCGCGCCGGTGGCCCCGCTGCCGCTGGACGGGACGAGCTTCATGGCACTGGTGGCCTCGCTCATCCGCGCGCCGACGGAGGCGGACGCCTGGCAGTGGTGGAGAACCGCACGCTGCCCGCGTCGGGGAGCGGGGCGTCGGTGGACGACACGGAGGCGTGGCACGCCACGTCGCCGCGTCCCGTGGCGGGAGACCCCGCGCTGGCCAACGCGCTCTTCGGCGACCTGGCGCCGCTGCACCAGACGGACTGGGAGCTGGCGGCGATGACGCGCGAGGAGCGCAACGCGCACGAGCAGGCCCAGCATCGCGAGCACCAGACGACGCTCGTCATGTTCTCTGCCCTGGAGCTGGCGCACCAGGAGGTGGAGGCGCAGGCGATGGCGTCCATCGACTCGGCGCTCGGCACGGGCGAGGCGGGGGACGACTGGGGCGAGGGGATGCCGGCGGCCGCGACGGAGGACTGGGCCGCGGCGGTGGATGGAGCGGGGGCGGAGTCTCCGCCAGAGGCCGGGGACGGGGCCGCGGAGTTCCAGGCGGGCGCGGAGCCTTCGCAAGAGTTCGGGGATGCGAACTCGGAGTCCCTGGCGGGCGCGGAGCCCGCACACGACTTCGGGGACGGGGCCACGGAGCCCCTCTCGGGTGCAACGCCTTCGCACGAGTTCGGGGATGGCGCTTCGGAGTTCCAGCCTGGAGCTGAGCTTCCGTCCTATGTCGGGGATGGTGCTTCAGAGCCTCTGCAGGGCGCGGAGCCCTCGTCGGAGTTCGGCGATGGGGCTTCTGGGTTCCAGCCGGGCACGGAGCCTTCGCAAGAGTTCGGGGATGCGAATTCGGAGTCTCTGCAAGGAGCGGAGCCGTCGTCAGAGTTCGGGGATGGCGCTTCAGAGTCCCTGGCCGGCGCGGAGCCTGCGTCAGCGTTCGGTGATGAAGAGACCCAGCCGGGAGCGGAGCTTTCGCCCGGCGTCGGAGATGTAGAGGCGGAGATCCGCGCCGAGACCGAGCGTCTGGCGCAGCTGGAGATCGACGCGGCGCTGGCGCGTGAGCACGCGGAGCTGTCCTCGGAGCTCTCTCCTCCGGTGGGAGGGCTCGCCTGGACGGAGGAGCCCGTCTCCCAGCCCTCGGTGCGGCCGGCAGGTGCGGCGCCGCAGCTCGGGGACGAGGGGTTCTTCGACGTCGACACGCCTGGGACGCCGCAGGAGGCCGTGCCGTCTGCGGAGCAGCCCTTCGCGGCGGTCTCCGCCGAGTCTCCGTCCTGGATGGAGCTGCCTCCGGACCCCGAGATGGAGAACACCGCGCGGATGGCGGTGCGGTGGGCCGAACCGGTCCCCTCCGTGCCTGTCGATACCGCTGCGGCTCCGCAGGCAGATGGGAGCTGGGACGGTTCCAGCGAGCAGGGCTCGGAGTGGGGGACGGAGGCCGAGCTGGGGACGGACTCCCTCGAAGCCGGACCCGACGTCGCGCCGCAGACCCCGGGTGAGTCGGGGAAGGCGGCCTGGGATGCGGCGGCGCGAAGCGAGGAGGGCTCGGAGGACGGAGACCTCGCGGCGTCCGACAGCGACGCGGACGCGGTGCCGTCCGCCTGGGACGTGCTGGAGGCGGAGCTGCAGGCCGCCGTGCGCGCTCGCGAGGCTGAGGAGGCCGGCCTGTCCCCGAGCGAGACGGCTCGGCCGAAGGCGCGGGTGACGAGTGGGACGACTCGGAAGCCGCCAACACGCTGATTACCGGCAGTGGCGACGACGGGGCGGACGCTGGTGAGGGGGCTGCCGAGGCCCCAAGCACTGGCGACGACGGTGCGAGCGCAGGCGAAGAGGCTGCCGCGGCTGCGAGCGCGGAGGAACGCGACTGGGGCAACGCGGATGCGCCCGACGGTGCGGACGCAGGCGAAGAGCCTGCCGCGAGCCTCGTGGCGACTGATGCGGACTGGAGCGACGCGGAGCCCGACAACGCGGGCCTCGCGGCCCACGGGGGAGGCGCCGGGCCAGCAGGATGCGCCTCCTGCCGTCGCCCCAGGCTCTGACGAGGACTGGAGCGCCGCCGACCCCGATGACGCGCCGGCCACAGGCACGACGGAGGGGTGGAGTGACCCGGCCGCGGCCAACACCGTGTCCCCGGGCACGGGCACGGGCGCGGACTGGTTCGACTCGGACACGGACGGAGCCACCGCCGAGACCGCGGTCGGGTCGACGACGCTGGAGTGGCCTTCGACGGACGCGGAGCCGGAGTCTCCGTCCCTCCCGAGCGCCGAGCCGGACGCGCCCGCGTATCTGGATGAGCAGGCGCTCGCGGCACCGTCGCTGACGCCGGAAGTCGCGCCCACGAACACGGACGCGGCACCTCCCGCGTTGCTCGCGCAGTGGCAGGCGCAGCAGGAGGAGTCGGAGCGCCAGCTCGCGGAGGCGTACGAGCGGGTGCTCACGGTCCGCGCCGAGCTGGAGAAGGAAGCCGCGCTTCGTCGCGAGGTCGAGCAGCAGGTCGTGGAGGCGCGCGAGCTCGAGGAGTCGCTGCGCGGCGTGCTGGACCGTGAAGCCGCGCTGCGAATCGACGCCGAGGCCGCGCGCGAGCAGGAGTCCTCGCTGCGGCTCGTGGCCGAGGAGCTGGCGAAGGCGGCCCGGCTGCGAGAGGAGGCGCTGGAGGAAGAGCGCTCGCGTGAGGCGGAGCTGCGGTTCGAAGCCGAGCGCCAGGTCCAGGAGCTTCACGAGCGGCTCGCCGCGCTGGAGGAGACAGGCTCCCAAGCGCAGACGCTGCGCCGCGAGGCCGAGCGGGAGAGCGCCCGCCAGCGTGACGCTGAGCTGGAGCAACTGCGCGAGCAGGTGACCACGCTCCAGGCGAGGCTCGACGAGGCGGAGTCCCGTGCCGGCGAGGCCGCGCCCGAGCCCGCGAGGAAGCGGAGGCGCGCGCGAGCTGGAGGCGCGAGCCCTCGACGCGGAGGCACGGGCCGAGGCGCAGGAGCAGGCCCGGGTCGTTGCGGAGGTCCGTGCCCAGGACGCCGCGTCCACCAGCGATGAGGCGCGGGTGCGCTCCGATGCGGAGGCGCTGGCGCGCAGCGAATTGCAGGTGCGCATCGAGAAGCTCGAAGCGCGCCTCCGGGAAGAAGTGAAGGCCCGCGCCGAGGCGGAGACGCTCGCGAAGGCCGCGACGCAGGCGCTGAAGGAAGTCGAAACACGTCTGGAGTCCGAGGCCGCCGGCCGCGTGGAAGCCGAAGCCCGTGCCGAGCCGAAGCGAAGCGCCGGCCGAAGCCGAGGAGCGCGCGGAGTCCGAGCTGAAGGCCCGGATGGACGCCGAGCCCGCGCGCTGCAGTCCGCCCAGGCCGCGACTGAAGCGGACGCCCGCGCCAAGGCCGAGGGCCGTCACCGCACCGCCCTCGAAGTCCGCCTGGAGGCCGAGTCCCAGCAGCGCGCGGCAGCGGAAACCCGAATCGAAGAGGCACTCCAGGCCAGGAACGCCGCCGAGTCCGAGCTCGCCACCTTCAAGGGACGACTCGAACAGTCGCGCCAGGCCGCCGAGGCCATCCGCCAGGAGCTCGCGCGCGAGCGTGAAGCCCGCGAGGCCGTCGAGAAGGCCCTGGAGGCCCTGCGCGCGGAGAAGACCCAGCTGGAGGCCGACTCCGCCGAGGAGCGCGTCCGCGCCGAGCGCGAGCGCGTGGAGCTGGAAGAGCGCGGGCGCCGCGAGGCCGAGGAAGCCGCCGCGCAGG
>JBKGHK010000273.1:0-12515 GCA_046520375.1 Pyxidicoccus sp. 3LFB2 | reverse complement strand
ACGCCGCTGCGCCGCGCGCTCATGGCCAGCAATGGCGCGGGCGGTGAGGCGGCGTGGGTGGCGGAGGTGGAAGGCGAGCGCGGCCGTACGCGCATCGAAGTCATGGACCCGCGGGGACAGGCGCACCTCACGGCGGTGGGCGCGCTGCTGGGCGTGGAGCGACTGCTCGGCCTGGATGGCGCGCCACCTCCTCCGCCCGGGGTGTGGTTCCCCGAGCATGAGCCCCGGGCCGAGCACGCGCTGGCGACCCTGCGGGCCTGTGGCGTGGAGGTGCGGGTCGACGAGCAGCTCCTGCGGGAGGCGGCCTGATGCCCCGCGCCCCACGGACGAAGTCCGCCCGGCTTCCCTCCGCGCGGCCCCGCGAGGGGACGGCGGTCCATGCCAAGGGCCACGAGCGGGTGGAGTCCATCCTCGAAGCGGCCACCGACACGCTGGTCGACGACGGCTACGCGGGACTCACCCTGCGCGAGGTCGCGCGGCGCGCGGGCCTGAGCGTGGGGAACCTCCAGTACTACTTCCCCACGAAGCAGGACGTGGTGCGCGCCCTGCTCGCGCGCTACCTGGAGGAGGCCACGCGCCGGGTGCGGGCGCGCGTGGACGGCGGTGAGGCCCTGCCTCAGGAGCGGCTCCGGCGCGCGCTGGACGCGCTGCTGGAGGACCAGGAGTCGCCACGCCACTGCCAGCTCTTCGCGGAGCTGTGGGCCATGGCCGCGCGAGACGCGATGGTGGCCGACGCGCTCGCCGTCTTCTATGCCGGCTTCCGCGCGGGAATCATGGAGCTGCTGGGCGAGCTCGCGCCGGACCTTCCTCCGGCCCGGCGCGAGCGACGCGCGGCGCTGCTGGTGGCGTTCTTCGAGGGGCTGTCACTCTTCCGGAGCGGAGGAGGACTGCGTGGCGCCTCGGTGCCAGGGCTGGAGCAGGAGCTGCGGGCCCTGCTGGAGGAGGTGATGAAGTGAGCTACTCCGCCCTGCCCTGCGCGTCCTCCCAGCGCTGCCCCGAGCTGTAGTTGACCGGAATCCACCGGTAGCCCTTCCCCTCCGCGCCAAGCCGGCCCAGTCCGGGGAAGGACATGTGCGCCAGGCCAATCAGGTCACCCCGCCCCGCTGCCTCCGCGAACGCCCGGGCGCGCTGGGCCGCCGCTGCACGGGAATCGACGTCGTACGCCACCGTCACCGCGGGCTCGCGCAGCTGCACCGAGCCGAAGTGCATCAGGTCGCCCCACAGGACGAGCCGCTTCCCCCGACTCTCGACGAGGTAGGCGCTGTGCCCCGGCGTATGCCCCGGGGTCGGCACGGCCCGGATGCCCTGGACGAGGGTGTCCCCATTTCCGAAGGTCTTCAGCTTCCCCGCGTTCTGGTACGGCCCCACCATGGCCCGCGCCTCCTCGAAGAACTTCGGGTCCACCTGTCCCTTCGCCTTGTTGTCCCGACCGAGCCAGAAGTCCGCTTCGCGCGAGTGCACCTGGAGGACGGCATTGGGGAACGCCCGGTGCACGCCGGACATCAGCCCACCGGAGTGGTCCGTATGGATGTGCGTGAGCAGCACCAGGTCGAGCTGCTCGGGCTGATAGCCCGCCGCCCGGAGGCTCTGCTGGAGCCGGCCTCCCGAGTCGGGACCGAAGAAGCTCCCCGAGCCCGTGTCCACGAGCACCAGCGCCGTGCCGGTGTTGATGAGGAACGCGTTGATGGACGTTTCGACCGGATCCTCGAGGCGGTCGCGAGCGAGCAGCTCCTTCACCCGCTCCGGTGTCGTGTGCGTCGCCACTTCGCTCACCGTCTGGGGAACGGTGCCGTCGGACAGCACGGTGACCTCGAAGTCGCCGAGCATCATCCGATAGAAGCCAGGGGCCTGGGTTCGCACCTGGGGCGCGGCCGCCTGGACAGCGGACGGAAGCAGTGGAGCGACGGCCAGCACCAGCAGGGTGAGGGCACGCGAGACAGCGAGGAAGGCACCGCGAGGCAGAGGTCTTTTCATGGGCCATGAGATACCGCCGGGCCCTCCCTGGGATAAGCAGGCGCTCGTCACACACTTTGTTTCACCCCTGAAACAATGAGGCGGATGATGGACAGGTTCACGGCGATGGAGGCCTTCGTCCGCGTGGTGGAGAGCGGCACCTTCACCAAAGCGGCCGAGGCGCTGGGCCGCCCGAAGGCGGCGGTGACGCGGCTGATTCAACAGCTGGAGGCGCAGCTGCGCGTGAAGCTGCTGCACCGCACCACCCGCCGTGTGACAGTCACTCCGGAGGGCATGACCTACTACCAGCAGGCCCTGCGGCTGCTGGGAGAGGTGCGGGAGCTGGAAGCCACGCTGGCCCAGACGCGGCGCGGCCCCCGGGGGCGCCTGCGGGTGGAGTCGAGCGGGACGATTTCCCGGCTGCTGCTCGTTCCCGCGCTGCCGTCGTTCTACGCGCGCTACCCCCAGCTGCACATCGAGCTGGGAGTGAGTGACCGCCCCGTGGACCTCCTCGCGGACAACGTCGACTGCGCCATCCGCGGAGGGGCCGTGAAGGACGACTCCCTGGTGGCACGGCCCCTGGGCGACCTCTGCTATCTGGTGTGCGCGTCACCGCGGTACCTGGAGCGTCACGGCGCGCCACACCACCCGCAGGAGCTGGCGGGCCCGTCACACGCGGTGGTGAGCTACTTCTCGTCGCTGAGCGGCAAGGAAGTCCCCTTCGTCTTCCTCCGCGAGGGCGAGCGGCTCCAGGTCCAGGGCCGCAGCCTGCTCGCACTCAATGAAACCAACGCATACCTGGCCGCCGGGCTCGCGGGCCTGGGCGTCATGATTGCCCCTCGCTTCGTGTTGGAGCCGCACCTGGCCGCGGGGGAGCTGGTGCCGGTGCTGGAGGGATGGCAGCCCGAGCCCCGGCCCCTGTTCCTGGTCTACCCACCCTCACGGCAGCCCAACGCCGGGCTGCGGGTCTTCATCGACTGGGCGATGGAGCTGTTCGCGAGTCGGCCGAGCCTGTGGCACCGCAACGGGTAACGGCTGGCGGCAGCCAGAATAAAAAATCGCACTAACAGGGAAGATCCGCTTTTCCGGCCGTTGTGGATTTGCCGCACCCACAACCCCAGGAGAAGCGCTGTCATGCGATTCCCATTCTCATGGCTGACGGAGCCGCTGCGTCCGCTGGCCGTATCCATCCTCACCTCTACCCTGTTGGTACCCCTGCCCGTCTTCGCGGGGGCGAAGTCCGACTCCGCCGACACCCGCCCCACCGAGGAGGTGCTGGCGGCCGGGAAGACCACCCTGACTCCGGCCCGCGTCATCGACATGGGCCGGTCGACGCCCGCCGAGGACGGCCCGGCCCGCTCCGGCGTGGTCCCCGTGTCCCAGGGCCGCTATGCGCTGATGACCCACGAGGGCCTCACCTTCCATCGCACCGACAGGCCCGTCCAGGCGCTGCGCACCATCGACGTCAATGGCGCGTCGCTGCAGCTCTACACGTGGGACGAGCAGTCGCCGGATGGCTCCCGACAGTCCCACTACGCCTTCAGCCGAGGCGGCGTGCTCCCCGTCGGCCGCGTGCGTGAGACGACGTACCTGGTCCGCCTCCAGGAGGCGCAGTTCGACCCGCTGAAGGGCCCCAGCCCGCTGCGCGCCAGCACCCTGCTGGCCGCGGACACCGGGAACCAGCTCCACCTGGTGCAGTTCCTGGCCGCGCCCATGCCCGAGTTCCGCGAGGCCATCGAGGCCGCCGGTGGCAAGGTGCTGCGCTTCCTCACGGACCACACCTACCTGGTGGAGATGGACCGGGACGTGAAGGGCCGCGTGGCGCAGCTGGGCTACGTGCGGTGGATTGGTGACTACCATCCTGAGTACCGGCTGGAGCGCGAGCTGCGCGATGCGCTGATGGGCGTGGCGCCGCGCCTGCCGGAGACGCAGCGCTACTCCATCATGCTCGGCGAGGGCGGCCGGGAGCGGCAGAACGTCCTGGCGAAGTTCGTGGAGGGCGTCGGCGGCCGGGTCGAGCTCATCGAGGACGGGGGCCTGCGCGTCGAAGCGACGCTCACGCAGGAGCAGCTCCAGCGGGTCGTCCGTGCCAACGAGGTGCAGTTCATCGACCGATGGGGCGGCCCCGGTGAGACGGACATGGACATCGTCCGCCAGGTCGGCGGCGCCAACTCCGTGGAGGCGCTCCGGGGCTGGACGGGCCAGGGCGTGCGCGGAGAGATCTTCGACACCGAGCTGCTGGACACCCACCAGGAGTGGCTCACCCCTCCCATCCGCCACAGCGCCGCCTTCAACCCGGGCGGCCTGCACGGCACCAGTTCCTACAGCAACGTCTTCGCCCGAGGCGTGGACGCGGACGCCCGCGGCATGATTCCCAACGGCCAGGGCATCTTCTTCCGCCACAGCGAGTCCACCCAGTTCGGTGGCACGAAGTCCCGCTACGACATCAACAAGGAGCTCATCGACCCGGCCGGCCCCTACCGCGCGGTGTTCCAGACGTCCAGCGTGGGCAGCACCCAGGTGACGACGTACACCACCGTCTCCGCCGAGGTGGATGACTACCTCTTCAAGCACCCCATCCTCAGCACGCAGTCGCAGAGCAACCTGGGCAGCCGGAACTCACGCCCGCAGGCGTGGGCGAAGAACATCGTGTCCGTGGGCGCGTTCAACCACATGAACACGGCGTCGCGCACGGATGACAACTGGGGCTTCACCGGCAGCATCGGCCCCGCGGCCGACGGCCGCATCAAGCCGGACCTGTCCTACTTCTACGACGACATCCACTCGGCCTCGGGCGGCGGCGCCACCAACTACACCGAGTTCGGTGGCACCAGCTCCGCCACGCCGCAGACGGCGGGCCACTTCGGCCTGCTCTTCCAGATGTGGTACCAGGGCGTGTGGCAGGGCCACGGCGGCGGACCGGACGTCTTCACGACGCGGCCGCAGATGGCCACCGCCAAGGCCCTGATGATCAACATGGCCCACCGCTACAACTGGCTGGCGGGCGGCAGCAACGCGGACATCGACCGCTTCAAGCAGGGCTGGGGCACCGCCAACGTCCAGCGCCTGCTGGACCGTGCGGCGGTCACCAGCATCATCAACGAGACGGACGTGCTCGCCCCGCTGGGCACCAAGAGCTACAACGTCAGCGTCGCGTCCGGGCAGACGGAGCTGAACGTCACCATGGTCTACACCGACCCCATGGGCACCGTCGGCGCGGCCCAGGCGCGCGTCAATGACTTGTCGCTGAAGGTGACGTCTCCCACGGGCGTCATCTACTGGGGCAACAACGGCCTGACGGCGGGCAACACGTCCACCTCGGGTGGCGTCTCCAACAGGCTCGACACGGTGGAGAACGTCTTCCTCGCCAACCCCACGGCCGGCATCTGGCGCGTGGAGGTGCTGGCGGATGAGCTCGTCCAGGACGCCCGCCTGGAGACGACGGCGATGGACGCGGACTACGGCCTGGTGGTGAGCGGCGGCCGCATCCTGACGAGCGACGCCGAGGTGACGCTTCCGAGCTTCAGCAGCACCTTCAGCAGCGCCACGCTGACGCGCGGCATGTGGTTCACCGCGCCCACCCAGTTCACCATCACCGCGCTGCAGGTGCCCAACGAGGCGGCCCACCCGCTGCAGAACCTCGAGGTGGTGCGCTTCAACCCGGGCGTGACGCCGCCGACCTTCGCCGCCACCACCAACGCCTTCACCTCGCTCTTCCGGGCGGTGGGGGTGTCCTCGGGGCAGCTCGTCTCCGTGAAGATTCCCGTCTACGCGGGTGACGTCATCGGCATCCTCGGCGCCACGGGCGACTCCACGATGATGCACAACTCGTACTCCACCGGCGACAGCGGGCAGTACGTCACGTCCATCTTCGGGCAGCCGATGACGCTGAACCGGCTGGGCATGCAGTTCAACCTCGCCAGCAACACCGCCCAGTCCCTGTTCAACGCGTCGGGCAGCATCACCCGGGTGCGCATGTTCTACGCCCCGCTCCAGCAGGCGCCGCTGCCCGTCTACAGCACCACCTTCAACGGCGCCTCGGCGACGCGCGGCATGTGGTTCACCGCGCCGACCAGCTTCATCCTCACCGGCGTGCAGGTGCCCAACGAGGCCGGCCATGCCCTGCAGAACGTCCAGGTGGTGCGCTTCAACCCGGGCGTGACGCCGCCCGCGTACTCCACCAACACCACCACCAACGCTTTCAGCTCGCTGTTCCGCTCCGTCGGCCAGCCGTCGGGTCAGGTGCTCCGGACGTTCATCCCCATCAGCACGGGGGATGTGATTGGCGTGCTGGGAGGCACGGGTGACGCCACCATGATGCACAGCTCCTACTCGTCGAGCATCAGCGGGAGCTACAGCAGCGCCATCTTCAGCAGCCCGATGGTGCTCCACCGACTGGGCATGCAGTTCAACCTCGCCACCACGAGCGCCCAGGCGCTGTGGACCGAGCCGGCCGGCAACCTCAGCCGCGTCTCGTTGTTCTACACGCGCCCCGGACTGGTGAGCGAGGAGCGCAAGGTCACCCTGATGATGCAGTAGCCGCTTCGTGAGGAACGGGGCCCGCTCGGAAAGTCTGTCCGGGCGGGCCCTTCGTGCTTCAGGGGAGGCCTGTCATTGCGCGGGGGGCTTCGCGGCCCTGGGGCGCCGGCTCTCCCGGGTCGACATCTCGAGGATGCCCTCGGGCGTGACGATGACGTCTCCGCCCGCGCAGGAGATGAACAGCCGGCCGTCTTCCATCGTCGCGGAGACCCGGGGTGCGCCGGGGAGGGCTCTCCAGGGCTCCGCGACGTAGGACGCGCCCCGGGGGACGGCGCGGTACAGCATGCCGCGATGGCTGGAGAGGTGGGCCAGGCCCGTGACGACGACGAGGTTGTCACCGATGCGGTGGAGGGAGCGGACGTTCTCCCTCAGCAGCACCGTGGTGGCGGGCTTCTCGCTCAGGTGAACGAGCTCGCCTCCCCACTCCCCCCGGTCCGAGCCCAGCAGGTGCCCGTTCGCGACGCGCAGGCCGCAGCCCGGCTCCGCCTTGAAGCTCTGGGTGCCAACCCGCATGGGGTACCTCAGCGGCTTGAGGGCCTCGGCGGAGAGCTCATCACTCCCCGGGACGAAGGGCGGCTCGACCCGGTTCTGGGTGTCATCGGGGGTGTCCCGGAACAGAAGGAACTCCGAGGGGAAGTGCGGCTGCTCGGTGTACGTGGCCTCACCGCGGATGACCTGCATGGCGAGGAGGGCCTCCTTGCGCACGTGCGGATACCAGTGCTCCTTCGCGACGCGTTCGAGAGGGCCGAGGGCTTTCTGTGCCTTGAACCTTCCGAGGGACCTGGCCGAGACGAAGACCCTGCGCCAGTCCTTCTCGTCGTCGAGCAGGGAGATGAGCAGGTCGGTCGCCTCCGTGTACTGGATGTAGCCCATGGCATGGACCGCGGCGACCCGGAGCTCCCAGTCCTCGTGGGACTGCAGCTCGACGAGGACGCTGCCGGCCCCTCGCCCGTGCTCGCGGAGCGCCGCGAGCTCTCGCAGCAGCGGGATGGAGGGCGCGGCGCGCAGCTGCTTGACGTAGAGCGCGGCCTTGAGCTCGGGACGGATGTGCATGAGCGCCGCGTCGAGGTCCTTCCGCAGGCGGGGCGTCTTCTCGCGCAGCTGTTCGAGCCTGGAGGCAGCGGGCCCGGCGAGAACGCCCATGCACCCGAGCAGGCGAATCGCGTGGACCCGGTTCTTGGGGTTGGACTTGTCGTCCGTCGCCACCGCCAGGAGCGGCTCGAGGGCGGGGCCCGCGTCGTTCTTCAGCGTGCGCAACAGCCCGCAGGTGGTGTCGACGAACGCCGGTGTCGGGGGCTTGCGGGCGCGGAACGTCTCCGCGAGCGCGAGGGCCCCCTTGCCTCCCGACAGGAGGAGGGCCTCGGTGAGCTGGGGCGCATACGCGGGGTTTTCATTGAGGGCGTCGGCGAGAAACCTCAGGGCCCGAGGCGTTCCGATGCGGGCGATGGCCGGTTCGAGCCACCCGCGGCCCTGGACCCATGCCTCGACGAGCGCAGCCATGTGTTGCTCGGTGAGCCCCTGGATGTCGCTCAGGGTGTACGCCGCGAGCTCGCGCACGGCCTCCTTCTCGCTTTTGAGCATGGCGAGCAGCGGAGGGATGGCCGCGGCACCATGGGCCTGGATGGCCTCGGCCAGGGCCTGCTCGTCCTTGTCCAGGACCTGCTCCCATTTGCCCCCTTCCGAATCGTCTTTCGCGACGTCCTGCACGCGCTCCAGGAGGTCCGCGAGCGGCTCGCGGGTGTCGGGGGCCGGTGCGCTTCCCAGCGCGAGCGTGGTGGCGACGGCGACGATGACGGCGAAGCTCAAGTCCAGGCCTCCCAGATGCGCGGATGCGCACCGTGACCGCTGGGGTTCACGGGCGACACCCTACACGGGTCTGGCCCGGGGGCCTCGCGGGGCGTCTACGTTGCACGGCCCCCCGGGAGCTGCTGCCCCCGGAGGGCCATGGCCGTGACGAGGAGCCGGTGGCGCGCTTCCGCCACCGCCCCTCGTTCCGGTTGCCCGCGTCGTTGCTACGGGCTGAGGGAGAAGCTCCCCGCCCAGGCACCGTAGGAGTACGTGGTGATGCCGTTACGGGTGGTGCCCGTGTAGCTGCTCTGCCCCGGCTGGATGGTGACGCGCACGTTTCCACCGGTGGCGGTAATCACACCGGCATGCACCGCGGCCGCGCAGACACTCGAGTCGTCAGTGTAGAGGTCCGTCCCCCACACCGTCCCCGTGCTCCCCGCCGGGCAGCTGCAACGGATCTGCGTCCCGTTCTGCCCACGGTACGAGATGAAGTTGTAGCTGGAGCAGCTGCTCGGAGGAGGCGTCGTTCCGCTGACGGAGAAGCTCCCCGCCCAGGCACCGTAGGAGTACGTGGTGATGCCATTGCGGGTGGTGCCCGTGTAGCTGCTCTGCCCCGGCTGGATGGTGACGATCACCGTCCCGCCCGTGGCGGGAATCGCACCGGCATGCACCGCGGCCGCGCAGGCATTCGAGTCGTCGGTGTAGACGTCCGTCCCCCACACCGTCCCCGTGCTCCCCGCCGCACAGCTGCACCGGACCTGCGTGCCGTTCTGCCCGCGGTAGGACGTGAAGCTGTAGGTCGAGCAGCTCGCGGTTGCGCCAGGGTAGAGGAAGTCCAGCGCGGTGGTGTCGGAGCTGGTCCACTCACCCGTCTCGGTCGACCGGAAGCAGGAGTTCATGACCGACCCGCCCACGACGGCCGTGGTCGGCGTCCCGGGGATGTGGATGGCGCCGACGCCCGCGTCTCCCTCGTCGCCGCCCGCGCCGCAGCTGATGCTGCGGTTGTAGTAGTCCGTGTGGCGGAAGCCGATGGCGTGGCCCAGCTCGTGGGTGATGACGTGCTCGTTCACGTCCACGCTGTACGACTGCAGCCCGGTGCCGATGTTGATGATTCCGTAGGGCAGGCCGCCCGAGGGGAAGCCCGCGGAGCCGCCGGTGCCAGTGGTGGTCTGCGCGGTGATGTTCGCGGTACAGCCGGTGGTCGGGCCGCGCGCGAAGGTGATGCGGAGCCCCCGCTCATTGTAGTTGGCGATGGCCAGGTCGAGGCCCTGGCTCAGCTGGGTAAAGGTGTTGAACGTGGCGGTGGGGTTGACGCAGATCTTCGTCACGCCCGTCCCGACGAGGTTCGTCGTGCGGTACTGCTCGGCGCTCTCCGCGGGGGCCTGGAGCAGCTCGCGGGACGCCTCGAGCGTCACGTGAGCGTCACGGCCCACATACACGGCACCGTCGGCAATCAGGATGTCATCCGCCGGAAACCCGGCCTCGATCAGGTTGGAGACAATTTCTTGATTCTCAATATCTGGGTCGACTCCGCAGCCGGAGAGGGCGACACCGACAAGCAACGCCATTGAAAGCTTACGCATGGGGGCTTCCTTTTCGAGGGACTACCAAGCAGGGACTGACAGTCGTCAGCTGCCACCAATGTGCAACCGCGCTGTAAATACAAAGCATTGGCGACACCAGACAATGCCTCATATAGAACCGCCAGGCTCGTAAACAAATAATTTCCAGTATTGCCTGTCCACTCCAGGGGAGCGCACCATGTCGACGTCGAAGCCACTCTCGTCCCGCCTCCGTCCCGCCCACCGAGCCTGGCCGGCGCTCGCCGCCCTCGCCCTGGCCGCGGTCGCTCCTGCGGCCCATGCCGACTCGGCGATCTACGGCGGCGGCCCCTTCTATTCGGGTGGCACCGCGGTGATGGACGACCTGCGCGGCTCGGGCTTCACCACCGTGATGCTGTGGAGCTTCCACATCGAGGACAACGGTGACCTCGTCTACAACGACATCCCGGTGGTGAAGAACGGTGCCTATATCGGCGACCCGGCCTGGCCGACGCGACTGGCCACGCTCAAGACCGCGCCGACCTCGGTCAATCGCATCGAAGTGTCCATCGGCGCCTGGAGCGTTCCCGATTTCGAGCGCATGGCCCGGCTGGTCAACGGCACCGCCGCCGGCTGCGGCAGCACCCTGGTCTGCGGCACCGGCACCAACAGCATCCTGTACCGCAACTTCCAGGCGCTGAAGAACGCCACGGGCGCCGACGCGGTCAACTTCGACGACGAGAGCGCGTACGACCTCGCGCCCACCACCCAGTTCGGGCAGATGCTGATTGGCCAGGGCTACAAGATCACCTTCGCGCCCTACACCCAGCAGACCTTCTGGCGAAACCTCAAGGACAACCTCGGCAGCGCGGTCGATAGCATCTACCTGCAGGTGTACGACGGCGGCGCCGGCAACAATCCGGCGAGCTGGAACACGGCGATGGGGATGACCGTCAAGCCGGGCCTGTGGTCTCGCCACGGCACCGGCTGCAGCAGCGGCGACAGCCCGGCCACGGTGCAGAGCCGGATGACGAACTGGAAGAGCACCGCGGGCATCGGCGGCGGCTTCATGTGGCTGTATGACGACATCCAGCGGTGCTGGGCGCAGGGCACGACGGCGCAGTACGCGGCGGCCATCAACACGGCGGTCAGTGGCAACACCCCACCGGTGGCCAACTTCGGCGTCACCGTGAGCGGGCTGACCGCGACCTTCAGCGACGCCTCCACCGACAGCGACGGCACCATCGCCTCGCGCAGCTGGAACTTCGGCGACGGCAGCGGCTCGACGGCGACCAACCCCAGCCGGGTCTATGCCAGCGCCGGCAACTACAACGTCAGCCTGACGGTGACCGATAACGGCGGCGCCAGCCACACCCGGAGCCAGACCGTCTCGGTCGGCGCCGGCAACGTCAACCTGGCGCTCAACAGGCCGGCGACCGGCGCCACCGCCTGCAACACCAGCGAGACGCCGGCCAAGGCCGTCAATGGCAGCGTCTCCGGCGGCACCACCGACAAGTTCTGCTCGTTGACCACCGGGTCCTGGCTGCAGGTGGACCTGGGCTCGGCGCAGACGGTCCGCAGCTTCGTGGTCAAGCATGCCGGCGCGGGCGGCGAGTCGAGCACCTGGAACACCCGGGCCTTCACCATCCAGACGTCCACCAACGGCACCACCTGGAGCACCCCGGTGACGGTGACCAACAACACCGTCAGCACCTCGACCCACGCCATCACCGCCACGTCGGCGCGCTACATCAAGCTCAACATCACCACCCCGACCCAGAACGGTGACCCGGCCACGCGCATCTACGAATTCGAGGTGCGCTGACCCCCGCGCCTCCGCACCGACAGGCCGCCTCGGTGGCCTGTCGGTGGTCGACGTGGCTCACCAGACCTGGGATGGGGAGAGCCGGTAGGCCGAGGTGCCGTTTCCGAGCTGGCCCTCGTAGTTGTCACCCCAGGCCTCGAGGCTCCCGTCAGCCACCACCGCGAGCGTGTGGGTTGCCCCCGCGACCACGGCGACGACGTCCGTGAGGCCCTGAACCTGCGCGGGCGATGAGCGCGAGGTGAAGGTTCCATCGCCGAGCTGTCCCTGGGCGTTGGAGCCCCAGCTCCACACCGTGCCGTCCAGCTTCAGCGCCACGGGGTGACTTCCCTTGGCGGACAGGGCGCGCACCCCCGTGAGCCCTGGCACCGGGACAGGCGTCAGCCGGGACGTCGTCGTTCCATCGCCCAGCTGGCCGGCGCCATTGCCGCCCCAGGCCCACACGGTGCCGTCCGCCTTCAGCGCCAGCGAGAAGTTGTTGCCCGCGGCCAGGGCCGTCACGCCGGTGAGAGCGGACACCGGGTGGGGCGACCGTCGGGAGGTCCTCGTCCCCTCCCCCAGCTGCCCCTGGCTGTTCGAGCCCCAGGCCCAGACGGTGCCGTCCGCCTCGAGCGCCAGGGAGTAGCTGATGCCCGCGGCCACGGCCACCACGTCGGTGAGACCCGGTACCGGCCCCGGCACCGGCCGGTTCGTGTTCGTTCCATCTCCCAGCTGGCCGGCGTCGTTGAAGCCCCAGGCCCAGACGGTGCCGTCAGTCCGGAGTGCCAGCGAGTGGTTGATGCTCGCGGCCAGGGCCGTCACGCCGGTGAGGCCCGGCACCTGGATGGGGGCCTGCCGCGAGGTCCTCGTTCCATCTCCCAGCTGGCCCTGGT
>JBKGHK010000272.1:0-12574 GCA_046520375.1 Pyxidicoccus sp. 3LFB2 | reverse complement strand
ACGAGCACCTCCGCCAGGGGCGTGCCCGCGCGGAGCGTGCCGCCCAGCTGCGCCTCCAATGCGGGAGTGAGCGAGGCCACCTGCCTCGCGCCGTCGACGAGGAGCACGGGGCCCGCGAGGGCGTCGAGGGCGGGGAGCACGAGTCGGGACGGAGGAGGGCGGGAGTGGGGCATGGGCGCGACCGGGCGGCACATGCATAGCCCGGCCCCGCGCCGCGCGACATGCGCTCAGGCGAGGCCGCGCATCATCAGCGACCAGTACATGCGGGGCAGGCCGTACTTCTTCATCAGCCACATGTCCCGCCGCTCCTGGAGCGTGTCGATGAGCGGGAAGCTCGGCGTGGGCTTGCCGTCGTAGTCGAACTCGGCGAGCAGCAGCTTTCCGTAGCCGGTGGTGAGCGGGCAGGACGCATAGCCGTCATAGCGCGAGGGCAGGGGCCGTCCGGCCATGACGGCCAGCAGGTTGTCCACCAACACCGGGGCCTGCTTGCGCACGGCGGCCCCGGTGCGGCTGGTGGGCAGGTCCGACGCGTCGCCGAGCGCGAAGACGTCGGGAAACTCCGGGTGCTGGAGCGTGTACTTGTCCGCCTTCACCCAGCCGGTGGACGGGCCCTCACGCCAGGCCAGCGGGCTGCGCTTGATGAAGTCCGGCGCGCTCTGCGGCGGGGTGACGTGGAGCAAATCGTAGGTGATGGTGACGCGCTCCTTCTGGGCGGTCTCGAAGGTGGCCTCGCGCTTCGCGCCGTCCACGGCGACGAGGTTGTGCTCGAAGCGCGCGTCGATGCCGTAGCGTTGCACCACGCCCTCCAGCACGGCGGCGTAGGGCTTCACCCCGAAGATGGCCTTCGCCCCCGAGCCGAAGATGACCTTCGAGCGCCCGGCGATGCCGGTGCGGCGGAAGTGGTCCGCGGCCAGGTACATGATTTTCTGCGGCGCCCCGGCGCACTTCACGGGCGTGGATGGATGGGTGAAGAGGGCGGTGCCTCCCTGGAAGCGCTGGAGGAGCTGCCACGTCTTCGGCGCGAGCTGCACGTCGTAGTTGCTGCTGACATGCTCGGTCTTCAGCGCCTCGCGCAGGCCCGCGACCCGGTCCCAGTCGAGCTGGATGCCGGGGGCGACGACGAGGAAGTCGTAGCCCACGCGCAGGCCGCCCCGGGTGCGCACCTCCTTGCGGATGGGGTCCACCTCCTCGGCGGCGTCATGGAGCCACTTCACGCCCCGGGGGATGAGGCCGGCCTCGTCACGCACGGTGTCCGCGACGTCCGCCTCGCCCGCGCCCACCAGCGTCCACAGGGGCTGGTAGTAGTGGTGGCGCGAGGGCTCGAGAATCGCGACGTCCTTTTGTCCGGAGCGGGCGAGCCGTGCGGCGACGGCGATGCCCGCCGTCCCTCCGCCGATGATGAGGACCCGGTGCCGCGCCTGGAAGGGCGCCACCGCCGGCAGGGGCGGAGTCCGCGTGTCCTTGCTGCCGTGCTCCTCGGGCATGTTCATGGCGCGTGGCTCCCTTCCGGAACGTGAGGCACGGAAGGAAGCCTCAAGCAGGGGGCGTGCCACACTCGTCCCCGGGGGCTGGCACCGGGTGCACGGGTGGACACGGCGTTTCAGCGGCGTTTCACGGTGTTTCCGCAACGCGTGGGTGGCCGCGCGGCGGAGGCAGGCGGGGATGGGGGCCTATCGGCCCGCGAACTCCTGGCGGTCCATTCGGTTCGTAATGTGCTGTTGTAGCTGGATTGCCCTATGCTGGGCACGCCGCCCACGACGACAACTCTCCTTGCCCTACGCGCGGCGGCTCGAGGACCACCCCATGATGTCTGGAAGGTGCAGTGCCGTTTTCTCCGCCGTGCTGTCTTTCGGAGTCGTTGTCAGTCTGCTCGCCGCGCCCGGTGCACAGGCCGCGGAATCATTGCCCATCCTCGGGCAGGTCATCCTGGAGCGGCGGGCCGTCGCGGATGCCGCGGTGATGCTCATCCGCCTCAAGGACAACCAGGTCGTGGACCAGGGGGTGAGCGATGAGAAGGGCGTCTTCACCCTGCGGGCCCCGGACTCCGAGACCTACCGCGTGCTCGCGGTGACCCGGACGGAGGAGGCGCGGTGGTCGTGGACCCATGAGCGCATCATCCCCTCCTCCAAGGGCACCCGCGTCACCCTGCAACTCGGCCCGATGAAGCTCTCGCAGACCGCGCCGGAGTCCAACGCCGAAGGCTCCTGGCAGTGCGAGCGCATCATGACGTTCTATGTGATGGGGACCTGGATTTCGCAGTGGCACTGCACGGACACGTGCGGCTCCACGGCGCTGAGCTGGGACGAGTTCAACGAGTGGGAAGGCTAGTCAGCTGAGGCGCCTTGCGCCGCGACGGCCCGGTGTTCTGCCGGGCCGTCGCGGTCGCCAGCGCGCGGCGGACTACTTCCCGAAGATGCCGCGCAGGCGCTTCTTGGCCTCGTCCTCGGCCCGCTTCTTGGCCTCGGCCTCCAGGCGGGCCTTCTCCTCGGCGGCCTTGGCCTCCAGCTCCTTCTTCTTCGCCTCGGCCTCGGCGCGGGCCTTCTCCTCACCGCCCTCGATGACGGCCTGCACCTGCTTGCCGCGCTCGCCGCCAATCAGGTTGCCCGCCAGCGACGAGGCCGCCAGCTTCGCAATCGTCGTCACGGCCGGCTTCACGTCCACGCTGGTGACTTCGGGCTTCCACGCCTTGCCCGTCAGGTTCAGCCCCACGGGGATGGCCTCGGACGGCGTCACCTTCCCGAGCGTCAGCGTCTTCACCGTGGACGGCGTCAGCGACACCCCGCCCTTCAGGTCCAGCGTGCCGTCCAGGCGGATGCCGCCGTCGAAGCTCATCGCCGCCTCGGGCCGCGTCCAGGACAGGGGGCGCTTGAGCTGCGCCACCCCGTTCTTGATTTCCACGCCGAAGGGCAGGTTCTCGCCGAGCGACGTCACCTCGCCGCTCTTGAGCCCCTTGGCCGCGAAGGGCAGCGCCTTGGCGAGCGGCTCGGAGACGGCCGCGACCAGGTCCTTGCCCAGCAGCGTGCCGCCCAGGATGTTGCCGTTGATGGCGCCCAGCAGCGTCTGCTGGAGCTGGTCCGGCGTGTAGCCCACGCCCTTGACGTCGACGTTTCCGTTGAACGTGCCCGTCATCACCTTCTGCGGGGTGAACTTGGAGATGGCCTGCGCCATCTCCACGCCCTCCACCTTCACCTTCGCGTCGAAGGGGCGCTTCTCGGGCAGCGGGCCCAGGCGCACCGTGGTGCCGTCCGCGGACACCTTGCCGCCGTAGAGGCCGGAGGAGAACTTCTCCACGGTGATGAGGTCGTCCGTCATCTTCACCACGCCGGTGACGTTGCTCAGGTCCATCTCGGTGTAGCGAAGGGCGGCAATCGCGAAGCGGATGTCGCCGCGGAAGCCGTTGAAGCGCGTCGGGTCATCCGGCGGCGGAGGCACCGGCGCGCCACCCGTGCGGGCCGTCACTTCCTCCTCGCTCATCATCAGCGCGTCCGCATTCACCCGCTGGCTCTTGAGGTCCATGGCGAAGGTGGTCGTCTGCTTCTTGCCCTGGCCGGCCAGCGCGAAGGAGGCGCTGCCCGTCACGGTGTCCTCCAGCAGGTTCGCGGTGAGCTTCGGGACGTCCACCTTCATGCCGGTGCCGCTCTTGTTGGGCGTGTACGTGCCGGCGGCGTTCACCTGCATGCGCTGACCGGGAGCCTTGGCCAGCAGGAGGCCGGGGCGCAGGTCCACGCCGTCCAGGTTGGCGTCGGCGTTGAAGCGCAGGGCGCCGCCGCTGGCCGCCGCACCGGTGAGGCGCGCGGTGAGCTTCATGACCGAGCCCGCGTCCTTGGCGAGCTGGTCCGGCACGCGCAGGCGCACGGGCGTCAGGTCCACGTCGATGTTGATGGCCTGGGCGTTCTGGGTGCCGCTGCCGCGCACCGCGAGGCCGATGGGGCCGGCAATCATCCCGTTGAGCTGCTTGCGCAGCGGCGGGTAGTACTCGGCGATGGCGGCCGGGTCGAGGTTCTTCCCGAGCAGCTCGAAGCCCTCCACCGAGGGCTTCTCGGTGAGCAGGCCCTTCACGCGGCCCTTGCCGGTGATGCTCGCCGGGCCGAGGTCCAGGTTGAGCTTGTCGAGCGCGAGGTCACCCACGGCCACGTCGCCCGTCACGTCCGTGTCGAGCACGACGTCGAGCGCCTTGCCGCCCTCGGCTCCGGCGAAGCGCAGGCCGAGCGCCTTGACGACGCCGACCAGGCGGGTGGGGCCCGAGCCGCCGGGCACCGCGCCGCCGAGGTCCGCCTGCCAGTCCGCGTCCACGGTGCCGGCTTGAAGGCCGACGTCGGGAGGCAGGAAGGGGCCCAGGGGGGCGAGGTCGATGCGCTCGGCCTTGAGCGTCACGCGCTCGGGGGTGGGGATGAGGGTGGGCGGCAGGGGCGCGGCGTTGAGGGCGATTTTGAGGTTCTGCTTGTCGGCGAGCACGGCGGCGGCCAGGTCGACGACGAGCGGCTTGCCGGCGCGCAGGTCCTTCACCTCGATGTCCAGGTCCTTCACGGCCAGCTCCCGGGCCTGGGCGCCGGCGGAGCGGTCCACGAAGCGGATGGTGCCGTCGGTGAGGGCGGCGCGCTCGACGTGGACGCCGGAGAGGTCGGTGGGCGGCTGCTCCTCCTCGGGCTTCTCCTCTTCCTTGGGAGACTGCTCCTCCAGGCGCTTCATGAGGCGCTGGACGTTGGTGGTGCCGTCGGGGAAGCGGACGACGTTGACGGTGAGGCCGGACACCTCGGCGTTCTTCACCTGGATGTCCTTGCCCCGCGAGGACAGCAGGGGGCCGGCGGCGACGCGGATGTCGAGCGAGGCCATCTGCGCGAGGGGGAGCTCCTCGCCCTCGGCGGGGCCGACGGTGACGTTCTCGACTTCCGCGCCAATGGTGGGGAAGAGCTTGGTGGAGATGTCGCCAATCTCGATGGGGCGACCGAGCTTCTGCGAGTACGTGGCGGCTTGGTCCTTGGCCGTCTTGAGCAGGATGGCGTCGAGGCGCCACAGGACGACGGCGACGATGATGACGAGGAGCGCGAGGATGCCGCCCAGGACGTAGGGCCAGCGGCGCTTCTTGGTAACGACGGTGTTGGACATCGCTTGGTACCTCCTCCAGCGAGCAGGCCACGGGCGTCGGCTCGGCGCGGGGCCCGGGGAGCAAGCAGACGCTTAGCTCAGCCTCGGTCCGCCCGCACGTCCCAGACGCATGGGGCCTGCTTCAGGGCAGCAGAGAGACATTTCATGGGAGTCGACGGTGGCGGCTCGGGGAAATGCACGGCGGCGTACATTCGGAGGACGCACGGCTGCCCCGGAAGCGGGAAAAACGGGGGCGCCAGCCGGCCCTCATGGCGCCCCCTGCCACCCGACAGTTTCCGGATTTGTACACGCCGGGGCCGGATGGGAAGGGGGGCGGTGTGGGTGGCGGGGGCTCGGAGATCCGCGAGACGGGCCTGGTCGCCCCCTTTCGGGCGCCCTCCAGACGCGTCTTCCTCAGGGCTTCTTGCGAGAGGTCTTGGATGCGGTTGCCCGCTTCTTCACGCGCGGCTTCGTCGGGGCCGCGGAGGACCGGGTCTGCTTCTTCGCGCGCCCCTTGGAGGTGGGCGCCGTCGCTCGCGGAGGCTTCGCTCCAGGCTCCACGTCATCGAACTCGTAGAAGCGCCTGCGAACGAAGTACATCGCGTTCATCAGCGCATCCACGGGCCCGACTCCGAAGCTGTAGTCGATGCCCTTGGTGACGTGCTCGAAGGAGAGCGGGCAGTACCAGTCCTTGCCGTCCTTCGTCGGCGCGGGGCGGCCAATGATGACGCGGGAGGTCCGTCGGGTCCCGTCCTCGGTCATGTAGTGCCAGTAATCTTCCGCAATCGGGTCCTCGATAGAGGAGAGCCTGGGGCGCCAGTCCTTCATGGTTCATCCTCCTGACCGCAGTGGTCGGAATCGTCGCATTCGTAGATGGCGCGGCACATGCCAAAACATGCTGCCTTGGAGCCCTTTGCCGCCCCCCAACACAGGGCTTTTCTCCTGGGGTCTCTGAGCCGCCGACAGAAGGCCGCAAGCACTTCGCCTCCTGCCTCACAGGCGGCCAGACAGGTCTGCTTGTTCGCGGGCTCCTCTGTGTCCGGAGCGGCATCGTGCCGAGGCGGAGCTGGCGGCGGGCACCCTTCAGGATTCAGTGCGCAGAAGCTCCCTGGGCCCCGTGGGTACTCATCCCGAAGTGTCCCGGCGCGTCCCGACGGCGCGGAGACGCATGCCAGCAGCAGGCAGCAGGCAGACACAATCCAGCTTCGTATTCCCAGGATTGGCACATCCCACCTCGTCTCTTTTCCGCCGTGGGCATAGGCGGGAAGTGCACCTCGCGCGAAGCATACCGCGCCGTCCAACCAGGAAATGGGCGTGTCTTCGTATCCCTCTGCGCGTACGCTCTCCGGGCGTCACGGGGGGTCTGCGTTCATGAGCCACAACCTTCAACGTCTCACATCCTTCCTCACGGGGATGGCGATGCGGAGCGAGTCGCGCTCGCGGCAGGCGCTGCACGAGTGGGTTTCCGAAACCCTGCCCACGGTGTCCCTGGCGGGAGACATCGCCAATGCATGGCTGTGCCACCACATGGCCGGCATCGAGGAAGTCACCCTCCTCGACATCGGCCCGGGCACCGGCCGGCAGGCGGTGGACCTGGTGCGCCGGCTCGGCGCGCTCGAGAGCCGGCCCCGCGTCACCGTGGTGGCCGTGGAGCCGGACGCCGTGAGCCTCCGGACCGCCGAGCACAACCTGCTCGAGGCCGCGCAGGTGTACGGACTCGACCTCCATGTCATGGGCTTCCACGCCCTGGTCGAAGAGCTGGACCCCTCGTTCTGGGCCCTCGTGGCCTCCCTGCAGGGGACGCTCCTCGTGCACGCGGCCTTCGCGCTGCACCACGTCCGTGGGCGCTCCGAGGGCGAGGACGCGCGAGACACCGTGCTGCGCCGGCTGCGGATGCTCCAGCCCAGGGCGCTCGTGCTCGTCGAGTCCAGCTCGGACCACTCCGTGGCGGACCCGGACCAGCGCTTCCACAATGGCTGGCGTCACTACGGCCGCCTGTCCCAGCTCGTCGACCGGCTCGCGCTGTCCCAGGAGCACACCGACACCCTCAAGGCCTTCCTCGCGAAGGACCTCAAGGAATTGCTGTGCGACTCCGGGGAACACCCCTCGCTGCACTATGAGCACGTGAGCGGCTGGTGGCGGCGGCTGGCGAAGGCCGGTTTCACGCGGGCGGACGTCCCCGACGCGCTGGAGATGGGCTCGCACCCCTGGGTGCAGCCGCTCCGTGAGCCGGGCTACGTGGGCCTGCAGTACGATGGAGAGGCACTGGTGGCCGTGCTGTGCGCGACGCCCGCGTCAGGGGCCCCGCACCCCGAGTGAGTCACACCCCCGCGCTTCCTCTTTCCGAATCGCGCGCGAGCACCGACACTGCGGGCACCCATGTCCCGAGTCCCCGTGCGCCTCCGTACCGCCCTCGTCCTGCTGGCCTGTGTCTCCGCCTGCGCCCCGCGCTCGCGGACCGGGCCGGAGTCCCCCGCCGTCCCGCCGCCCCCGGCTCCCTCGTCCGCGGCCGATTCTGCGTATGACCTCGTCGCCCGCGAGTACCTCGACTGGTACGCCGCCGCGAATCCCATCCACGCCACGGCGCTCGGCCTGCACATGCACGACGCCCACCTGCCGGACGTCTCCTACGTGGCGCTGCGCCGCAAGGCCCTGGCCCTGCGCGCCTGGCTCACCCGCCTGGAGCAGGTGGACCGCGCCACGCTCACCGGTGACGCCGCCGTGGACGTGCAGGTGCTGGAGAACGCCATCCGCGCGGACCTCGCGGCGCTGGAGGACGAGCGCACCTGGCAGAGAGACCCCGGCTTCTACGTAGGGCTCGTCTCCGGCGGCCTGTCCAGCCTGTCCTCGCGCGAGTTCGCGCCCGTCGCCAGTCGGATGCAGTCCTTGCGCTCACGCATGGCGCGCATCCCCGCGGTGCTCGACGCCGCCAGGGTCAACCTCCACGGCGTGCCGAAGCTGTGGGCCGAGCTCGCCCTGCGCGACGCCCGGGGCACCGTGACGTTCCTTCGCGCGGACCTGCCCAAGGCGCTGGAGGCCCAGGGCTTCGCCCAGGTCGCCACCGCCGAGCGCGACGCCTTCACCACCGCGCGCGAGGAGGCCGTCCGGCACATGGAAGGCTACGTGACGTGGCTGGAGAAGGAGCTGCTGCCGAAGGCCGACGGGGACTACAAGCTGGGCCGCGAGCGCTTCGAGAAGAAGCTCGCGCTGGAGGAGCACGTGACGCTGAACGCGGACCAGCTCCGCGACATCAACGAGCGCGCCATCCGCGAGTACAAGGCCTGGGTCGCCCGCGAGGCCGCCAAGGTGGACCCGAAGAAGACGCCCGAGCAGGTGATGGCCGCCCTGGTGAAGGACCACCCCACCGCCGAGCAGCTCATCCCCACGGCCCGCGCGCAGCTGGTGGAGCTGCAGCGCTTCGTGCGCGAGCGCAACATCCTGACGCTGCCCTCGGACCAACTGCCCACCGTGCGCGAGACGCCGCCGTACGCGCGCATGGGCTTCGCGTCCATGGACTCGCCGGGCCCCTTCGAGAAGAAGGCGACGGAGGCCTTCTACAACATCACCAACGTGGAGCCGGGCTGGACGCCGGAGCAGCAGGCGCAGCACCTGACGTACTTCAACCGCGCGGGCCTCTTGGGCATCTCCGTGCACGAGGCCATTCCGGGCCACTTCGTGCAGTTGCTCTACGAGTCGCAGATTCCCACCGACGTGCGCAAGGTGTTCCCCCCCGCGTCCGTCGTCGAGGGCTGGGCCCACTACACCGAGCAGATGATGGTGGACGAGGGCCTGGGCAACGGCGACCCGAACATCCGCCTGGGGCAGCTGCGCCGGGCGCTCCAGCGCCATGCCCGCTGGTACGCGGCGCTCGCGCTGCACGTGTATGGCGAGCCGCTGGAGGCCGTGGCGAAGCGCTACGCGGAGATTGCGTACTTCGAGCCCTTCCCCGCGCTGCGCGAGGTGGAGCGGGGCACGTCCAACCCGACGTACCTCTACTACGCGCTCGGGCGCATGCAGATTTTGAAGCTGCGCGAGGACTACCGCCGCCACCTGGAGGCGCGGGGACAGCCCTTCGTGCTGAAGGACTTCCACGACCGCTTCCTGCGGCTCGGCCTGCCCGTGTCGCTCGCGCGCGGGGTGCTGATTCCGGGCGACACCGCGCCCTCGTTGGAGTGAGCGGCTACAGCTCGATGACGTCGGGCTTCTGCTCGGACTCCATGGGCTGGCGGGACGTGAGGCCTTCGATGGTGAAGCCCGACGGCGCGCGGATGGCGTCGCCGTTGAGCGGATCCAGGTAGAGCTGGACGGGAGCGGCGAGGCCCTCGTACGTCACCTCGAAGACCTCCACCCCGCCGCTGGGCCCCATGCGCCGCCAGGCGATGCGCTGGCCCTCGGGCCCCCGGAGCAGTTGGAGGAAGGCCATCATGCCCTCGTTCCCCCAGCCCACCCGCACCGGGTCGTCCGGGCGGAAGCCGTAGGAGCCCATTGTCGAGCTCACGGGCGAGCCCACGGGCGCCCGTGCCGACGGCTGTGACACCGCCGCGCGTGACTCGCGGGCCGGAGCCCCGGACTTGTTGGATGTGGCACACGCCGTCAGCAGCAGCCCGGCGCAGGCAATACGAAGCGCGAACATACGACCCCCTCCCACCCCCACCATCGACCTGCGTCCAAGCTGTTGCTGCTCACAGCTCCGCGCACGCCGTCCCACCTCGTCCGTCCTCTGGCTGACGCTCGGGATGCCCGGTGGCGAGCAGTCCGCCCCGAGGCCGGGGGCCGCGCTTCCTCCCGGGGGCGCTTCAAATCCTTGCATTCCAGTCGCGGCGGGCTTCTGCCGGGACCTGCCCTTTCAGTGCGAGCCCTTGTCAGGGTTTGGAAGATTGCGGTCGGAATGGCCCTCACTTGCATGTCTGCATTTGACAGGAGCAGGCTCCGACGCGAGCGTTGTCGGGTGCTGGGGGACTTCGTCAATCCATGGCAGTGGGCCCGCCGCGGGGCCTGGGGCGTGGCCCTGGGGCTCGGGCTGGGCGCCGCGTGCGTGCCTCCCAGGGACAACGAGTGCGCCGCCGTGCAGTCCCGGGTGCTGGCGGAGGTGCGCGTCGTGGACGGCTTCCACGACCACTTCCATGACGCGGAGTCCATCACCCGCCACACCCGGCGGTTGCGCGAGGTCAGCGCCGGGCTGCGCACCCTGGACATCCGGGACGCCGGCCTCCGGCTCGCGGTGCAGCGCTACCACACGAGCATCGACCAGCTCGCGGAGGCCTGGGCCCAGGTCGCCGAGGCGCGCCGGGGGGAGCTCTCGGATGCGGGCGCCGATGCGGGCGGGCCGGCGGACAGGCTGGAAGGGCTCAGCACGTTGATGTCCGCTCGCGCCACCGTGGTGAATGGCGCGCGGTCCGCCATCTCCGAGGCCTGTGGCGCCCGCTGAGCCCGTTGGCGGGCGCGGCTACTTCTTCCGGGGCGCCCCGCCGTCGCCGCCCGACATGGCGCGGATGAACGTCTCGTCGACGCCGTGGATGCGCAGGGACACCAGCTCGTCCGGGGTGATGCGCGTGTAGCCCGCCGCCCGCATCCGCTTCACGAAGTCCGTCGTGACGCCGTGGATGCGGAAGGCCACCAGCTGGTCATCGGTGATGTCGGGGAAGCCCTGCTCCCGCATCTCCTTCACGAAGGTGGGGGTGACACCGTGGATGCGGAAGCCGACGAAGCCGTCCGCGTCCACGTCCTTGAAGCCCCCGTCGCGCAGCTCCTTCACGAAGGCCGGGGTGACGCCGTGGATGCGGAAGGCGACAATCTCGTCCTTGTCCAGGTCCTTGAAGCCCAGGGCGCGCACCTCGCGGATGTACTCGGGGGTGACACCGTGGATGTTCATGGCCAGCACGTCGTCCCACGGCAGCTTCGGGAAGCCGGCCCCGGCCAGGCCCTGGACGCGCTGCGCGGTGACGCCGTGGATGCGGCCGGCGACGAGCTGCTCCATCGTCAGCTTCTCGTAGCCGGCCTTCGCCAGCTCGCTCACGTAGGCGGGCGTCACGTCGAAGATGCCCACCTGCATCAGCTCGTCCATGGAGAGGTTCTTGTAGCCCACCGCCGCCAGGTCCTTGATGCGCGCGGTGGTGACGTCGGTGGCGGCCAGCTTGTAGTGGTCGTCCGCTGACAGGTTCGGGTAGCCCAGGCCCGCCATGGCCTTCGCGTAGGTCTCGCTCGGGGTGAAGCGGTAGTGGCCCGCGCCCTCGCCGCCCTTGAACTGGCCCTCGAAGCTGAAGGTGCCGGCCTCGCGCGGCAGGGTGAAGGAGGTGGCGCCGTCACCCGTGGACAGGCCCTTGAAGGCGGACAGGGGCTCGCTGAAGCCCATGTTGCCGCGCTCGTTCGAGTGGTGGAGCTGCAGCTGGAGCTGCTGGGCGTCACGCCGCGCGGGAGAGGCAGTCCAGGTGCCGCGCGTCTCGGAGGCCGCGCTGGCGGAGAAGGCCGCGAGCAGCACGGCCACGAGGGGAAGGGACGACAGGCGACGCATGGTGGGCTCCTTCGGACAGACCCCGCCCGTCCGGCGCGCATCCGGGAGGATGCGCACCGTGGGGCAGGGGAGAAATGGAAGACAGTGGTGCGACGGGCGCGCGGACCTACTTCGAGCGCGAGTCGCGCATCCGCTTGATGAACTCGGCGTCCACGCCGCCGACGCGCAGGCGGACCAGCTCGTCGATGGACAAATCCTTCAGGCCGGCGTCGCGCAGCTCGCGGAGGAACTCGGGGCCCACGCCCATGACGCGCAGCTGCGTCAGCTCGTCGGCGTCCTTCGTCTGCACGCCGGCTTCGCGCATGCGGTCCATCCACTCGGGCGTGACGCCCACCGCGCGCAGCTGCGACAGGTCATCCGCCGCCAGCTTCGGCAGGCCGCGCTGGCTCATCGCCTGGATGTAGGCCGCGTCCACGCCCACCGCGCGCAGCTGGGTGATGTCCTCCAGGGGCATGCCCGTGTAGCCGGCGGCCTTCATCTCGCGGATGTAGGCCTCGTCCACGCCCACCGCGCGCGCCCCCGCGACGTCGTCCGGGTCCTTCGCGGTGAAGCCCGCGGACTTGAGCGCCTCGATGTACGCCGGGGTGACGCCCAGGTGCTTCAGCCCCACCAGGTCGTCCGCGTCGAGCGTGCGGCCGAACCGCGTGCTCATCTCCTTCGCGTACTCGGGGGTGACGCCGGAGTGGCCCATGGCCACCAGGTTGGCCACCGTGGGCGTGTAGCCCATGGACTCCAGCTCCTTCACGCGGGCCGGCGTGACGCCCGCCACCTTCAGCGCGACCAACTGGTCCACGGACAGCGGCTGGCCCGCGCCCACCCGCGTGCGCTCGTCCTCGTCATCGGAGTCGCGCTTGCCCGGCCTTGGCGCGGGAGCGGGGGCAGGGGCCGGCGCCGGTGCAGCCAGGACGCCAGGAACGGGAAGGGGCACAGGCACGGTGAGCCGCGTCGCGCTGGAGGCGACCCCGGCCGGGGCGGGTG
>JBKGHK010000271.1:0-12626 GCA_046520375.1 Pyxidicoccus sp. 3LFB2 | reverse complement strand
CCGGCGGCAGGTGGCCGCTGGCCGAGCTTCGGTCCGACGGGCACCTTCGCGCGCTCGGGCTTCAGCGGCCCGACGTTCCCGGATGCGCTCCGGGTGACGCTGAAGGAGCCCGCGCCCGTGGAGGTGTGGGTGCAGCTGGCGTCCTCCAGCCCGGCCGTCGTGGTGCAGGGCGGCAACCTCGTGCAAGTCCCCGTCGGCGCCACCTCCGCCACCGTGCTGGTGAGCGCGGACCTGTCCGCGGACCCGGGCGTGACGAAGGCCGTGCTGACGGCCACCCTCGGCGAGGTCTCCCGAGAGGCCACGGTGCGGGTCATCGCCGTGGACGAGCCGGTGTCGCTGTCCATGTTGACGCCCGAGGCGGCGGTGGTGCCGGGCGGCACGACGCACACCTTCACCGTGGTGCTCGATGTGCCCCCGGCAACGGACACGCAGGTGCAGCTCGCGCTGCAGCCCGCGTCGCTCGGCAGCGTGCCGGTGCAGGTGACGGTGCCCGCCAACACGCTCACCGCCAAGTTCGAGTTCACCGCGGCCACCACGGCCGGCCAGGGCCAGCTGGTCGCGACGCTGGGCACTCAGACGGCGGTCTCCACCGTCCAGGTGACGGGCGGCTCCGCGAACCACATCGTCATCAGCGAGTTCGCGGTGCGCGGCGCGACCGGCGACAACGACGAGTTCATCGAGCTCTACAACCCCACCGCCAGCACGGTGGAGCTGGGCGGCTGGAAGGTGCAGTACAAGAGCGCCACCGGGGAGAACTACCTGAGCTTCAGCCTGCCCCAGGCCGCGAGCATCGCCCCCCGGAGCTACTACCTGGTGGTGGCCGACGTGTACGCGACCGACACCGTCCCGGGTGACGCGACCTGGGGCACGGCGTTCCGCATGACGGCCAGCACCAACAGCACCAGTGGTGGCCACGTCCGCGTGGGCCCACCCGCCCTGGGCACCAGGCCCAATGACCCGCTGGCGGTGGACACGGTGGGCTACCGCTACACGGACGACGCGGAGGGCTCCTCCATCCCGAACTATCCGCCCAACGGCGGCAGCTTCGAGCGCAAGGCCAACGCCGGCGCCACCGCGGCCAGCATGCAGACGGGCTCGGATGCGCTGAAGGGCAACGGGCACGACTCCCAGGACAACGCCGCGGACTTCATCCTGCGCACGACGCGCCAGCCCCAGAACGCGTCCAGCCCGCCCGAGCCCTAGAAGGCGCCGGGGGTCGCCCCTACCGCCAGTGCGCGCGGTAGGGGCTGGAAATACCGCGCGGGCCGGGCCATAAGCCTCCCGTGCGAGTCGTCTCTTGGAACGTCAACGGCCTGCGTTCGGTGCACCGCAAGGGCTTCCTGCCATGGCTGGCGGGAGCCCGGGCGCAGGTGGTGGCCCTGCAAGAGGTGCGGGCCCGGCAGGACCAGCTCCCCGACGAGGTCCGGGCGCCGCCGCGCTGGAAGACGCACTTCGTCGCGGCGGACCGTCCCGGCTATAGCGGGGTGGGGCTGTTCTGCCGGCTGGAGCCCGACGACGTGGTGACGCGCCTGGGCGTCACTGAGCTGGACGTGGAGGGGCGGCTGCAGATTGCCCGCTTCGGAAAGCTCACCGTGGTGAATGGCTACTTCCCCAACGGCAATGGGAAGGACCGGGACCTCAGCCGCATCCCCTACAAGCTGACGTTCTACCGGCACCTCTTCGAGCGGCTGGAGAAGCCGCTGCGCGACGGCGGCCGGGTGCTGGTGGTGGGGGACTTCAACACGGCGCATCAGGACATCGACCTGGCCCGGCCCCGGGAGAACCGCGAGACGAGCGGCTTCCGGCCCGAGGAGCGCGAGGAGTTCGACCGGTGGATTCGCGCCGGCTGGGTGGACACCTTCCGCCACTTCAACAAGGCGGGCGGGCACTACTCGTGGTGGAGTCAGCGCGTCGGGGTGCGGGAGAAGAACATCGGCTGGAGGCTTGACTACGTACTGGCCACGCCGGCGGCCATGGCATACGTGCGGAAGGCCGGAATCCACCCGGATGTGCTGGGCTCGGACCACTGCCCGGTCAGTGTGGACCTGGACCCGGCGGTCCGCTGAAGGTTGCTCGAGGCTCTCATGAACGCACTGCTCTCCATCTGGACGTGGATCGAGATTGGCCTGGTGGCCCTGATTGGCTTCTTCGTGCAGCTGACGCTGGCCATCGTCACGTGGCCCTTCGATAGGACGCGCTACGTGACGGGGCGCTGCTTCCGGTTGATTGGCGTCACGGCGGGGAAGCTGACGCCGTTCTGGCGCTTCGGCGTGCACGGCCCGGTGCCGGAGCGCGTGGCGCCGAACACCGTGGTGGTGAGCAACCACGAGTCCAACGCGGACCCGTTCCTCATCTCGCATCTGCCCTGGGAGATGAAGTGGCTGGGCAAGGCAAGCCTCTTCAAGGTGCCGGTGGTGGGGTGGATGATGTGGATGGCGGGCGACATCCCCGTGCACCGTGGCGACCGCGAGTCCGCCACGGGGGCCATGGCCCGCTGCAAGGAGTGGCTGGCCAAGGGGATGCCGGTGATGATCTTCCCCGAGGGCACTCGCTCGAAGACGGACGACCTGCTGCCCTTCAAGGACGGCGCGTTCCGGCTGGCCATCGAGGCGCAGGCGGACGTGCTGCCGCTGGCGGTGAGTGGGACGCGCCGGGCGCTGCCCAAGCACTCGTGGCGCTTCGCCACGTCACGTGGGCTGGTGACGGTGGGCACGCCCATCTCCACGAAGGGGATGACGCTGGCGGACACGGAGCGGCTGAAGGAGATGGCGCGCGCGCAGATTCTGGCGCTGCGCGCCGGGCTGATGCCGCACACGAGCGGAGGCGCCCAGCCCTCCACCGCGTCCGCGGCGTAGCGGGCCGCCGCGACTCAGACCTCCTTGTCCTCGTCGTCGATGATGTGGCAGCGCGTCTCCTTGTCGAGGGCCTCCTTGATGAGGTCGCGCACCACGTCCTTGCCGCCAATCTCGAAGGACAGGCCCACCGTGTCGCCGGTGACGTCTTCGTCCCTGTCGACGGTGAGCTTGCCTCCGAGCGCCATCGCGTTGCCATCGACGCGGGCGCCGGAGTGGACGCGGGTCGCCCCACCGAGCGACACCGCGCTGCCCTTCACGCGGGCGCCGGCCTCGATGATGACGCGGCCGCGGATGGCGATGGCGTCCTCGACCTCGGCGCCCTTGCGGATGATGACGTTGCCGTCCACGGCGACGGCGTCCTTCACCTTCTCCCCGGCCTCGATGACCAGGTCGCTGCCCTGGACGAGGCGGTTGCCATCCTTCGTGTTGTTGGCGCACACCACCCGCCATCCAGCGGGCTTCTTCGCGGCGTCATCGCCCGCGAAGGCCGGAGCGGCGAGGGTGAAGGTGAGGGCCAGGGCGGCGACGGGGGACAGGCGCATGGACGGCTCCTGAGGACTTCCGGGATATCCCCCCTACGGACGTGCCCCGGGTCGATTGCACGCTGTGGGGAGCCCTTCTTTGCGCCTCCCCGGGCGCACGGGCTAGAAGCGCCCCGCGATGACCCAGCCCACCTGCTTCCAGCACCCCGACGTCGCCGCCACCTCCCGCTGTGGCGGCTGTGACAAGTCCCTCTGTACGAAGTGCGCCACCTTCGAAGGCGGCCAGGACCGCTGCGCCGCCTGTGTCGAGCGCTACCACCGGGCGAAGAAGACGCGCTCGGTGGCCGTGGGCGCCACGCTCGGTGTGGCCGTGGCCGCCGCGGGGGCGTGGTTCGCCCTGCGTCCCGCCAGCGAGGCCGCACCCGAGGCCGCGGCCTTCGACTACGGCAAGAAGGGCGTGCTCATCCGCCACCTGAAGGAGGAGCTGGGGCGCCAGCCGTGTGACAAGACGAAGGGGCGCGAGCTGGCCCAGGCCCTGTTCGAGGCGGGCGATTTGAAGGGCACCATCCAGGCCGGTGACGACTTCATCGCGAAGTGTGGCAAGTCCACCGCGCTCCGGCAGCTCACGTACACCGCGCACGTGCAGCTCCAGGAGTTCGAGCTCGCCGCGAAGGACGTGTCGGAGCTGCTCGACGGCTCGCCCCACAACGTCAACTACCTCATCTGGCGCGGCATGGCCTACGAGGCCACCCAGGAGCTGGACAAGGCGGCCGCCGACTTCCGGCAGGCCTTCCTCCTCAAGCCCGGCGAGACGCAGGTGGCCAACCTGCTGGCCACCATCGACACGCGCGCGGGGCGCACCTGTGAGGCGCGGCTGACGGTGCTGGAGCACCTGCAGGCCGGCGCCGCGCCAGCCCCGGGCTCGAAGATGGCGGAGCGGCTGACGGAGCTTGCCAGCGCGGGACGCTGCGGGACGGACGGGCAGGGCGGTGCGCAGCTGGCCTTCCCCGCGAAGGGGCCGCGCGAGGTGGAGGCCACCGTGGGCGGCAAGGAGAAGGGCCGCTTCCTCGTCGAGGCCGACACCGCCCGGGTGGTGCTGTCGAAGGCCTTCGCTGAAAAGCTCGGGCTCCAGGTCGACGGCGCGCCCACGCTCCGGCTCCAGGCGTCCCACGACATCCTCACCGTCCAGCTGGTGAAGGTGCCGGAGCTTTCGGTCCAGGGCGCGAAGGCCTCCAACGTCGAGGTGGCCGTGGCCGACACGCTGCCCGAAGGCGTGGATGGGCTGCTGGGCCTGAGCTTCCTCGCCCGCTTCGAAGTGAAGCAGGACGCGAAGGCACAGCGCCTGACGCTCACCGAAAGGGCGCCCGAGCCGCAGGCGGCCGTCACGCCCTGAGCGCCCGCGCGGGCTACCGCGCCTCGGCCTTCAGCGCGGAGATGATGGCGTCCAGCTCGCGGTGGATGCCCTGGAGGGCGGAGGCCACGCGGGCCGGGGAGCTGGACGCGTCCGCCAGGGCCGCGCGCCCTTCTTGCACGGCCAGGCGCAAGGTCTGCGCCTGCAACAGCTCCACCGTCGGCAATATCTTGTGGGCCTGGTACTCGAAGGCCTCCCGGTTGCCGGCCTCGATGGCGCCCTGGAACTCGCGCTTGTACTGCTCGCAGCTGGTGAGGGTGATGAGGCTCAGCTCGGTGATGGCCCGGGGGTCCTCGTCGACGATGCGGCGGAGCGGCAGCAGGGTGAAGCCCGGACGGGCCGCCTCGGCGGGCGCGGTGGGCGCACCCGCCAGGGCCTCCGGGCGCTGCTTCCAGCCGCGGTGCTGCACCAGCTTCGCGACCAGCTCCGCCGGCTTGTAGGGCTTGCCGATGAAGTCCGTGAAGCCCGCGGCCCGCGTCCGGTCCTCCAGGCCCAGCCGCGTGGAAGCCGTCACCGCGATGATGGGGATGCGCAGGTAGCGCGCGTCGGGGAGCGCCCGGATGGCGCGGGTGGCGTCGTAGCCATCCAGCTCCGGCATCCGCACGTCCATCAGCACCAGGTCATAGTCGGCCTGTTGGACCTGCTGGACGGCCTGGCGCCCGTTGCCGACGACGTCGAACTCGGCGCCCCACTTCTTCAGGAACTGCGACAACATGAACACGTTGATGTCGTTGTCCTCGGCCACCAGGATGCGCAGCCCCTGGAGCGCCTGGGGGCTGGCGCGGCCCTCCTCGGACGCCTCCGCCTCCACGGCCTGCCCGGGCTTCATCCGCAGGGTGAAGTAGAAGGACGACCCCTGGCCCTGCGTGCTCTTCACGCAGATGCGGCCCCCATGCAGCTCCACCAGCTTCTGGCTGATGGAGAGCCCCAGCCCCGTGCCGCCGTACTTCATGCCGATGGTGTAGTCGGCCTGGGTGAACTCCTCGAAGATGCTCCCCAGCCGGTTCTCCGGAATGCCGATGCCCGTGTCCGTGACGGCGAAGTCGAGGGCGAGCGCCTCCTGCGTCTGCTCGCGCACCCGCACGCTCACCGTCACCGCGCCCAGCTCGGTGAACTTGATGGCGTTGCCCACCAGGTTCGTCAGCACCTGCCCCAGCTTGACCGGGTCTCCGAGGAGGTGCTCTGGCACCTGCTCGTCGATGTCCGCGGTGACGGACAGCTGCTTCTCCTCCGCCCTGGCGCTCAAGGCGAAGAGGGTGCTGTAGACGAGCTGGCGGAGGTCGAAGCTGCGCTGCTCCAGCGTCACCTTGCCGGCGTCAATCTTGCTGAAGTCCAGGATGTGGTTGATGAGCCCCAGCAGGTTCTCGGAGGACGAACCCAGGATGCGGATGTACTTCTCCTGCTGGGGGGACAGCTCGGTCTTCTGCAGGAGGCTCGCGATGCCGATGATGGCGTTCATCGGCGTGCGGATTTCGTGGCTGACCATGGACAGGAAGTCCGCCTTGGCCCGGGCGGCCTGCTCCGCCTTGCGGCGCGCCAGCACCAGCTCCTGCTCGTACTTCTTCCGGTCGGAGATGTTGAACAGGGTGATGCGGTTCATCACCCCCCGGCCGGCGGCATCCTTGCGCTGGGTGGTGTTGACCAGCACCGGCAGGAGCGTGCCCGCCTGGGTCCGCACCTCGAGCTGCACTTCGTTGATGAACCCCTGCATCTGCAGGAGCGGCGCGAAGTGCGTCTCGTAGAAGATCTTCCCGCCCACGGACAGCAGGTCCTGGAAGCGCACGCCGGCCAGCAGCTCCTCGCGCGTGCGGCCCAGCCAGGTGAGGAACGTGCGGTTGGCCTTGACGATGACGCCATTGGGCAGCGTGGAGATGTAGCCACACGGCGCGTTCTCGTAGAGGTCCTCCGCGCTCTCTTCAAGAAGCTCCGGAGCCGGGTCGTGCAACGCGTGTGTCCTGGCGTTCAAGGCGCGGGCCGGCTCTAGAGGAAGAGCCGCATCGCCGCGATGGTTTCCTCAGGCGCGCTGAGGTTGGGGCAGTGCCCCGTCGCCTTGAGCACCACGAGCTGGCTGTCGGTGAGCTGCTGGTGGACGTAACGCCCCACCACCTCCGGCGCAATCACGTCCTGGGAGCACTGGAGCACGAGCGAGCGGGTCTTCACCTTCGCCAGGTCGTCCCGGTTGTCCGAGAGGAAGGTGACGTGCGCGAAGTGGCGGGCAATCTCCGGGTCCGTGCGGCAGAAGCTGTTGGTCAGCTCCTCGCCCAGCTCCGGCCGGTCCTTGTTGCCCATGATGACGGGCGCCATCGCGCTGGACCACCCCAGGTAGTTGCTGTCGAGCGAGTCCAGCAGCCCGTCGATGTCGCCCCGGGAGAAGCCCCCCACGTATTCACCGTCGTTGATGTAGCAGGGCGACGGGCCGATGAGCACCAGCTTGTCGAAGCGCTCGGGCTCGGCCGCCGCGGCCAGCACGCCAATCATGGCGCTGACCGAGTGCCCCACGAACACCGTCTGCTTCAGCCCCAGCGCGCGGAGGATTTCGAGGACGTCCTCCGCATAGCCCTTCAGGCTGCCATACCGGTTGCGGTTGTAGGCGGAAGCGTCCGAGCGCCCGGCCCCGACATGGTCGAAGAGGACGACCTGGTACCTGTCCTGGAAGGCCGGGGTGATGAACCGCCACATGTTCTGGTCGCACCCGAAGCCGTGGGCGAAGACCATGGCCTGCTTACCCTGGCCCAGGACCTTCACGTTGTTGCGGCGGAGGACGTCCACGGCGGGCTCCTTGAGGGCAGGGGGCGGGGTGATTGCGACTCCCGGCCACTTGACCCCGAACGTCCACCCACTTCAAGCAATTCAGCCCCGGACGGTTGGTGCTGGACATCAAGCGAGCCCTTGACGGGGACGCCCTGCCGCCGTGCGGGGGCTACTTCTCCGGCGCCACGTGCAGGGTGACGACGGGGCAGTGCGCGCGAGAGACAATCTTCTGCGCCACGCTGCCCAGCAGCAGCCGGGGCAACCCACGCCGGCCGTGCGTGCCCATGACGATGAGGTCGAACCTCCCCTGGTCGGCCAGGTCGAGGATGGTGGACGCGGCCTCGCCGACCAGCACCTTGTGCGTCAGCGGCACCGGCGGCGACTCCAGCTTGTGGATGAGCGTCTTCAGCTCCTTCTCCGCCGTCTCCACGGCGACCTGCTCCAGCGACAATGAGTTCCACCCGGGCGCGGCCACCAGCAGATCGGGCGCCACGTACTGCGGGGGCTCCCAGGTGTGCACCACGTGCACGGACGCGCCGAAGGGCCGGGCGAGCTGCACGGCGTAGTCGATGACGGCCCGCGAGCCTTCAGTCAGGTCCACGGGGGCGAGGATTCGGGTGGGAGCAGCCATCGCGTCTTCTCCTTGGCGGGGTCACCCCGCGTGCCATCGGGGTTTGAGTCACCCTCATTGGAAGAAGCATGCCGGGGCCCGCCCGCCAGCCCGCCGCACGGGCGTGCAGCCTCTGCGCGAGGGGAGGCGTGCGGCGCAGACCGTGCGCAGCATGGGCAATTTACCGAAGTCGAGGACCCCCTCATGCTTCCTCCTCCCATCGATCAAGGTACCGCCCTCATCATCGGCGCGACGGAAGGAATCGGCCGGGAGCTCTCCCGACTGCTCTCCCGTCGGGTACGCACCCTGGTGCTCGTCGACCGGCGCGTGGAGCGCCTGGAGCCGCTGCGCGACGAGCTGCTCGCGCGCAACCCCACGCTGGGCGTGTTGCTCCACCGGTGTGACGTGAGCGACCCGCACCAGGTGGACGGCCTGCTGGCCTCACTGGAGTCGCACTACGTCCGGGTGGACGTGCTGGTGAACAACGCCGCGCTGGGCGACCGGGCCCTCTACGCCGACGAGCGCTGGGGCCGCGTGGAGGAGATGCTGACGGCGAATGTGTGGGCACCGGCGCTGCTGACACACCGGCTGCTCGGCCCCATGCTGGCGCGGGGCAGGGGGGGCGTGCTCAACATCGGCTCGGGCGCCGCGCAGCTCTTTCTGCCCGGCTCGGCCACCTTCGCCGCCACCCAGCGCTTCCTGGACGGCTTCACCGAGGCGCTGCGGCTGGAGGTGGAGGGGCGTGGCGTCACCGTCACCCGCGTGGCCCCCGGGCCGCTGTGGGACGAGGGCACGGAGGCGGCCACGGACGAGGTGGCGCCCTTCTTCCACATCTCCCTGGCGCGCTGCGCCCGCGAGGCGCTGGCCGGCTTCGAGCGGGGCGAGGCGCTGGTGTACCCGGGCTTCGGCCACCGCTGGGTGATGCGGCTGTTGCCGCTGCTGCCCCGGGGCCTCAAGCGGAGCCTGGGACGGCTGGCACTTCGGGGCCTGCGGCGTGATGCGCTGCTGTCGCCACAGGCCCCCGGGTTGGGGGCAGGCCGGCAGGTGCTGCTGACCGGCGAGCCCTCTCCCGCGTGAGGACTACAGGCCGATTTCCGCCAGGCGCGCCTTGACGCGCGTGGCCTTCACGCCGGTGTTGGCGGTGCCGCGGCCGGACGAGTTGCCGCCCAGGCCGATGTGGTGCAGGCCCACCACCTGGTGCGTGGAGGACGACAGCACGGGCGAGCCCGAGGAGCCGCCCAGCGTGTCCGCGTCGTAGGACAGGTCCGTGGTGCTGTAGTTGGCGTTCTTCACCACGCCCGGCGAGGACTTCTTCGTCGGCGAGCAGCCGCTCGTCGTGTAGTAGTCGCAGTTCTGGTGGACGACGTAGATGCTCGCGTTGGTGGCGGCGTTGGTGCTGGACACCGTGAGCCAGCCGTACACGTCACCGGGCAGCTGGCCGTTGGTGGCCGAGCAGCGCACCGCCGTCATGTCGTCCGTGGACCACGTCTTGATGAAGGTGGCGCAGTTGTACCAGATGCGGCCCGTGGAGCTGACGCCGTCCTCGTAGTTGAAGGACACGCGCGCGCCGACGGCCTGCGAGGCGCTGCCGATGCAGTGGTTGTTGGTGATGATGACGTCGCGCGACACCAGCCACGCGGTGCAGCGCGAGCCCACGGCGGGGATGGACAGGTAGCCCACCGCGCGAGCGCGGGTGGCCTGCGTGCCCGACAGCGTGGTGGAGCTGGTCCAGTTCACCGTGCCGACGATGACGTTGGACTCCTGCGACGCCAGCGGCTCGTTGGCCTCGATGTCCGGAACATCCGGGGGAGCCTCGGTACCGCAAGCCGACACAGCACCCACCAGGAACAGCGCACGAACGCTCTTCGCGAACATTGAAACCACCTCCTCGCGCGGGATTGCGCGGCCAGGGGCCCAGGCACGTGCCGTGCCAGCGGGCCCCGCGGCACGCGTCCCCTCTGAAGCGGCCTCGGGGCGTACCACCGGACTGGTGTGTCCCCGCTCCTGCAACTCAGTTGCGAATGTAAAGCCCCTTCACGTCGCTCCGGACGAAGTCCTGTGATTGTCGTGAGTTGCAGGGTTTTCCGGGTGCGTCGTCAACCTGGGCAGTGGGGGACCCCTCCCTGTCTCGGGCCAGGACAGGCCCCGGAAAAGTACAGGGGCCGCGTCCCGGGCCGGTGGAGGGCCCGGGCGCGGCCCGGAAGGTACGGCGGCGAAGACGCGGTGCGGCTTCAGCCGATGATCATGTCCTCGCGCTCCAGCGGGCCTCCGGAGAAGCGGCCCAGGTTGAAGCGGGTGAAGAGCTCATCGGACTGGCCGGTGGCCATCCACTTCGCCATCCGCTCGGCGACGGCGGGGGCCATCATGAAGCCGTGGCCCACGAAGCCGGACATCTGCAGCAGGTTGTCCAGGCCCGGCGTGCGCCCCAGAATCGGGTTGTTGTCGGGCGTCACGTCGTAGCAGCCGGCCCACTGGCGCAGCACCTTCACATGGCCCACCTGGGGCAGCTGCTCCATCAGGGCCTGGGCGAAGCGCGACACGAAGCGCAGCGTGCTGCCCATGTTGAGGCCCGCGGGCTCCTTCGGGTCGCCCATGCCGCCCACAATCTCGCCGCGCATGGACTGGCTGAAGTACAGGCCGGTGTCGAGCACCGACACCAGCGGCCCGAGGAAGGGCTTGAGGGGCTCGGTGCTGAGGATTTCGTGTCGGTGCGGCTCGTTGGGCAGCTTCACGTCCACCAGCTTCGCCACCTCGGGGCTCCACGCGCCGGCCGCCAGCACCACGGTGTCGCAGGCGATGTCGCCGCGCGTCGTCTTCACCTTGCGCACCTGGCCGTTGCTCGTCTCGAAGCCGGTGACGTCCGTGTACGTCTCCACGCGCACGCCCTTCTTCTTGCAGGCCTGCGCGTAGCCCCACAGGAAGGGCCAGGGGAAGATGACGCCGTCCTCCGGGTTGTAGGACGCCGCCAGGCAGCCCTTCATGGTGAGGCCGGGGACGATGTCGCGCGCTTCGTCCGGGCTGACGATGCGGGTGGGCACGCCGAACTTGTTGTGCAGGGCCACGTTGCGGTCCAACCGCTCCGCCACCGGCTTCGTCTTCGCGAGGAAGAGGTAGCCGCCCTGGCGCAGCCACACGTTGATGCCAAGCTCGCCGGCGAAGCCCTTCATCAAGTCGATGGAGCGCTTGGCCAGCTCGACGAGCGCCGGGGTGCCCCACTGCATGCGCACGCCGCCGCCATTGCGGCCGGACGCGCCCGCGCAGAGGTAGCCGCGCTCCAGCACCACCACGTCCGTCTCGCCCTCGCGGGCCAGGTTGTACGCCAGCGCCAGCCCCATCACCCCGCCGCCGATGATGACCACCTTCGCCTTCGCGGGCAGGGGGCCTTCCGGGCGCAGCGCGGAGGGGAACATGTCCACCTCCTGGGGCACGCCGCCCACGGGCGGCTGGGACTCGTCCACCGGCGCGGTGGCCAGCAGGCGCAGCTCGGTGGGGTAGAGCGGGGGCCGCGGGGTGAAGGGCACCACGGCCGGGGCCTTGAGGGCCTTCTCCTGCTCCAGCAGCGAGGCCACCGCGGCCAGGCAGCTCTTGCCCTGGCAGATTCCGGTGCCGAAGCCGGTGTAGCGCTTCACCGACTCCACGTCGCAGAAGCCCCGGGACACCGCGTGCTTGACGTCGTCGACGGTGACGTCTTCGCACGAGCAGATCATCGCCTTGCTCATGACAGCCCTCCCACCAGCGCCTCGGCCGCGCGGCGGCCGGCGGCCACCGCGTCCTTCGCCGTGCCTCCGCCGGTGAGGTCCCCGGCGGCGAACACGTCCGTTGCCTGCGTGCGGCCCTCCGCGTCCGCCTCCACCACGAAGAGGCCGCGTCCCGCGTCGAACGTCACCTTCGCGCCGCCCTGCCGCGCCAGCTCGAAGCTGGGGCTGACGGGCACGGACACCAGCACCGCGTCACAGGACACCTTCCTCCGCTTGCCGCCCTGGGGCGTGTAGCTGAACGCGCCCACGTGGCGCAGGCCATGGGCCTTGGGCTCCGAGCCCTGCACCGCCAGCGGGTGGGCCCCCGGGGGCGGCGGGCCCTTCAGGTCCACCACCGCCGTCACCCTCACGCCGCGCTCCTGCATCAGGTTGGCGAGCGCATGCAGCTCCGCGCCCCAGCCCACCAGCGCCGCCATCTTCGGCGCCACGTCGTAGCGGCGCAGCAGCAGGCTGGCCGCGCGGCCCGCGTACACGCCGGGCAAGTCGTTGTTCTCGAAGGGCACCATCGGCGGGTGGCCGCCCGGCGCCAGCAGGAAGCGCTCCGCGTACACCTTCAGCAGCCGGGGGCCCTCGGCCTCCAGGGCGCCCACCGCGAGGAAGCGCCCGCCCTCGTCGTCATACAGGCCCAGCACCGTGGCGCGGGTGACGATGCTGCCCTTGGGGAACGCCGCCAGGTCCTGTACCGCGGGCGCGTCCGGCTCCGGGGCGCCGTGCGCCAGCCGCCCGCCGAGCTCGGTGTCGCGCTTGAAGAGGAGGAAG
>JBKGHK010000270.1:0-12643 GCA_046520375.1 Pyxidicoccus sp. 3LFB2 | reverse complement strand
CAGCAGGCGGGCGAAGGTGGAGACGCCCTCGTCCTGCTCGTTGAAGATCATCTCCACCGTCAGGTAGTCGCCGGGGTAGCCCAGGGGCTTGTCCGCGGCGCGGCGGATGAAGGGGCACTGGAGGAAGAAGGGCTGCACGCGGGCCCGGTGGTGCTCCAGCGCGGCCTCGCGTTCCTCCTCGGACAGGAGGGCGTCCAGCTCCGTCAGCCGCGCGTAGGTGGCGTCCAGCCGCCCGGTGACGACGGGCAGGTGGCGCCGCAGCGCTTCGGCCTGCTCGCGTTGGATGGCGCGGCGCTGCTCCGGGTCTCTCGGGTAGCGCGCCAGCCGGTCCGGCAGGCCGTTGAGCAGCTCCTCGTCCAGGGCGAGGAGCTCGGCGTGAAGCTGCTCCGACAGCGCGATGAACTCGGCGACGGAGGACATGGGCGGTGCGCCCCCTTGCGCTTTAAGGCTGCGTGGCTGCGACAGGGGCGATGGGGGCCTGACCGGCCACCGCCGCCACGGACACGGCTTCCATCTGCCCGGCCAGCTCCTGCGCCTTCGCCAGGAAGTCCGGCAGCAGCGTCTTGGGCAGCGGGTCGGCGCGGGGGAACTGCTGGTTGAGCGGGTTGGTGTAGCCGCCGTTGCGCTTGAGGCCGAAGTGCAGGTGCGGCCCAGTGGAGCGGCCGGTGTTGCCCGAGTAGGCGATGACCTGCTTCTGGCGCACGCGGGCGCCGGCGCGCACGCCGTCACCGAAGCGCGACAGGTGCATGTACTGCGTCTCGAAGCCGTTGGCGTGGCGGATGACCACCATGTTGCCCGCGGCGCCCGCGTAGCCCGCCTGCGTCACCGTGCCGTCCGCCACCGCCCACACCGGGGTGCCGATGGGGGCGCCGTAGTCCACGCCGTTGTGGGCCTTGAGGTACTTGAGCACCGGGTGGAAGCGGCTGCCGAACTTGCTGGTGACGTGCGCGTACTTGAGCGGGCTCTTGAGGAAGGTCTTCTTCGCGCTGGCGCCCTCGCGGGTGAAGAAGTTGGGCTGCCCGTCCGGCAGGACGTAGCGGAAGACCTCCTTCTTGCCCACGAGGCCGCCCGCGTACGTGGCGGCCAGCACCTCGCCGTAGCGCAGCACGCGGCCCTTGGAGACGAACTTCTCCACCAGCGCGCGCGCCTGGTCGCCCTTGCGCACGTCGCGGTAGAAGTCGATGTCCCAGGCGAACACGTCCGCCAGCACCATGCCGATGGCCGGGTCCTCGCCCGCCTCGACGGCCGCCTCGTACAGCGAGGTGTTGATGTCCAGCGAGACGACGGAGACCTGCTTCTCCACCTCGATGGAGCGCTTGCTGCCCACGTACTTCTCGCCGTCGCGGCGGACCTGCCACTCGTCCACCAGGCTCTGGCGGTAGTCGAAGAAGTCCAGCTCGCCGTCCCGGATGACGAGCCGGAACTGGTCACCCACCCGCGACTTGCGGAAGTCGAACACGCCCTCCAGCGCGGAGATGACGGCCGTCACCTGCGCGTCCGGCAGCTGCGCGGCGTGCAGTGCCTCGGCCAGCGTCTGGCGGGCCTCGATGCGGCGGTTCTTGATGCTGTAGCGGACGACGGCTTCGGAGCTGGAGGCCACCAGCAGGGCGGCCAGGCAGAGCAGGGGGGCGATTCGCATGGGGCGGGGCGAGTCTAGTGGACCCCCGCGCCCGCGCCCAACAGTCGGCCGGAGAATTCACGCGCCTGCCTGCCCGGCAGCCCGGGAACCCCCTGGGTAGGGGCTCCCGGACGTCTATTCTTGAATTTGTACCGCGAGGCTGAACCGCCCGGCGGATTAGAGCTCGACCTTCTTCTCCGTGTGGTTCGTCCCGTCGAAGCGGAGCATGGCGCCCTTGTTGTCGTACCGGGTGACGATGTTGACGGGGCGCCGCCACAGGGACTGGAGATTGCGCAGCGTCTCGCGGGCGTAGTCACCCTTGAGGTCCTGCCCGTCGTGCTTGTGCGCGAGGAGCAGCTCGCCGCGATTCTCGTGGTTGCCGTCCACCACCTCGATGATGGGCTGGCCGAAGTTGGTGAGGCCCTGGAGGAGCTTGCTCTTCACCTTGCGGAACTCGCGGTCCATGATTTCCCACGAGTTGCGCTTGTCGTTGAAGCCGTACACGAAGAGCTTCTGCTCCATCGCGAACTCGGCCGTCAGGAACGTGTCGATGAAGGTGATGTCGTTGTAGTGCTTGCGGACCTCGAAAATCTTCTCGCGGCCGGCGCCCAGCTTCTTGTCCCAGGAGCGGCGCGCGCGAAGGTCATCGCACTCGTCCCACTCCTTGCCGAAGCGGCCCTTGTTCCACCGGTCCTCGATGTCCCGCCACAGCTCGATGCCGAGCTTGTACGGGTTGATGGCCCCGGGGCGCGTCCCCATGGTGCCCGAGTGGTGGTCCGCGTAGTCGATGATCTCGTCGTCCTTGAGGGCCCGCCGCGTCATGATGGTGGAGTGCCAGTAGCTGGCCCACCCCTCGTTCATGATTTTCGTCTGGCCCTGGGGCGCGAAGTAGTGGGCCTCGTCGCGCAGAATCGCGAGGATGTCCGACTCCCACGGCTCCAGCGGGGCGTGCTCCAGCAGGAACATCAGCACGTCGCGCTGCGGGCGCTCGGGGAACTTCTTCGCGCGCTGCTTCTCGTCCTCCACGCGCTTGCGCTGTGAGTCCAGGAACTCGGAAGGGTTGATGAAGCCGCGCATGTACTCGCGGCCGACCTTGAAGCCCTCCACGCGCTCGTTGGCTTTGACCTCTTCCTCGGCCTTCTTCGGGTCCGGGTTGCGCCGGATGTGGGGCGCATGCTGGTCGATGAGGTTCTCCAGGCTCAGCGTCCGGTCGATGAAGTCTTCCACCTTCTCCACGCCAATCTTGTCCACCCAGCGGCGGACGCGGGTGGCGTGGTTGGCCATGTCGTCAATCATCCGGCGGTTGGTGTGCCGGAAGGAGAAGTTGTTCTTGAAGAAGTCGCAGTGCCCGTAGACGTGGGCCATGACGAGCTTCTGGTCCACCTCCGGGTTGCTCTCCATCAAGTAGGCGTAGCAGGGGTCATTGTTGATGACGAGCTCGTAGATTTTACTGAGCCCGTACTCGTACCCCTTCGCCAGCTGCTCGTACTCCATGCCCCAGCGCCAGTGCGGATAGCGCGTGGGGAAGCCGCCGTAGGCGGCCACCATGTTCATCTCGTCGTAGGACACCATCTCGAAGATGGTGTCGAAGAAATCGAGGCCGAACTCCTTGGCATAGCCGTGGATTTCGTCCCTGAGCGCGGCGAGGCGGGGTGTCAGGCTCTTGGGCATGGGCAGTCGCTCCGGTGGCGTGGCGTCCGCGGGTCAGCGGCCCTTGCCGAGGAAGTCCTTGATGGACGCGTAGATGGCGTCCTTGTCCGCGATTTCGCTCAGCGCGACGTTGGAGGTGTCTCCCACCGCCTCGCGCAAATCCTTGATGAACTGCCCGCTGCCGTAGGGCGACTCGACCTGGCCGTAGGCGAACTGATTCACGTTGGGCAGCACGTCGTTGCGCAGCATCTCGATGCACTGGCGCGTGTCGTCGGCGCTCCAGTTGTCACCGTCGCTGAAGTGGAACGGGTAGATGTTCCACGCGCTCTTCGGGTAGTCCGCCGCGATGATGTCGCGGCAGAGCTTGTAGGCGCTGGAGATCATCGTCCCGCCGGACTCGCGGGTGTGGAAGAAGGTGTCCCGGTCCACCTCGCGGGCCACGGCGTCGTGGATGATGTAGCGCGACTCCAGGCCCTTGTACTGGTGGCGCAGCCACGTATCGAGCCAGAAGCTTTCGATTCGGACGATCTCCTTCTGCTCGTCACCCATCGAGCCGGACACGTCCATCATGTAGATGATGACGGCGTTGGTCTCCGGCAGGTTCTGCAGCTTGTAGCTGCGGTAGCGCCGGTCCTCGCGCATGGGGATGATGACGGGCCGGTTCGGGTCATAGGTCCCCGCGGCAATCTGCCGCCGCAGGGCCTGTTTGTAGGTGCGCTTGAAGTGGCGCAGCGACTCCGGACCGGTGGTGTTGATGCCGGTGTAGCGGATCTTCTGGGTGACGATCTTCTCGTTCTGCCGCCGCTCGATGTTGGGCAGCTGCAGCTCCTCGCCCAGAATCTGGGCGAGCTCGTCGAGGGTGACGTCCACCTCGAGGGCGTGGTCGCCCTCGCCTTGTCCGGCCTGCTTGCCCTCCCCGGGCTCCACGGCCCCGGGGCCGAGCTGCTGACCCACCTCTCCCTCCCCCTGCCCGACGCCGCCCTGCTCCTTGTGGCCGTACTTGAAGCGGGGAATGTCGATGAAGGGAATGGGGATGGAGATGGCGTCCTTCCCCTTCTTCCCCAGCATCTCGCCCTTCTGCACGTACTTGCGCAGGTTGGCCTTTATCTTGCCGCGGACGATCTGTTTGAAGCGGGAGTGGTCCTGGTGGATCTTCAAGGTCACGACGGCTCGCCTCTTTCCTGGAGTGTTACTCCTTCGCGTCGCCTCGGGCGAAGATGCTGGCCACGAAGTTGAGGACGTCCGTGGAGCAGATCTCGCAGTAGCCGTAGTTCTTCATCATCCGGTCCTTCACCAGGTCGATCTTCTCCTGGGTCTCCTTGTCGACGACGGAGGAGACGAGGTTCTTGAGCTTGATGCTGTCCTTCTGGTCCTCGAACAGCTTCAGCTCCAGTGACTTGTGGAGCCGCTCATTGGTCCGGTAGTTGAAGGTCTTCCCCTCGACGGCCAGCGCGCCGATGTAGTTCATGATTTCGCGGCGGAAGTCGTCCTTGCGGCTGTCGGGGATGTCGATCTTCTCCTCGATGGAGCGCATGAGGCGCTCATCGGGCTCCTCGTACAGGCCGGTGTACTTGTTCTTGACCTTCTCCTTCTGGGTGTAGGCCTTGATGTTGTCGATGTAGTTGCCGCACAGCTTGCTGATGGCGTCTTCATCGGCGGAGATGGCGCGTTGGACTTCGTTCTTGACGATGTCCTCGTACTCCTGCTTCACCGAGGTGAGCAGCTCCTTCATGCGCTTGCGGGCGTCCTCGCTGTTGATGAGCGAGTGCGTCTTGAGGCCGGCCTCCAGCTCGTTGAGGACCATGAAGGGGTTGATGCAGCCCTCGCCCTTGTCGCTGACCAGGGCGTTGGAGATCTTGTCCTGGATGTAGCGGGCGGAGATGCCCTCCAGGCCCTCGCGGTTGCTCTCCTTGCGCAGCTCCTTGATGTTGTCCTCGGTGAAGTTGGGGAGCGTCTTGCCGTTGTAGAGCTTGAGCTTCTGCAGGAGCGAGAGGTTGTGCTTCTTGGGCTCCTCCAGGCGCGTGAGGACGGCCCACATGGCGGCCATCTCCAGCGTGTGCGGAGCGATGTGCTTGCCCTTGATGGCCCGGGAGTTGAAGTCCTTCTCGTAGATCTTCACCTCCTCGGACAGCTTGGTGATGTACGGGATGTCAATCTTCACCGTACGGTCCCGCAAGGCCTCCATGAACTCGTTGTTCTCGAGCTTCTTGTACTCGGGCTCGTTGGTGTGGCCGAGGATGACCTCGTCGATGTCCGTCTGGGGGAACTTCTTCGGCTTGATCTTGTGCTCCTGCGAGGCGCCGAGCAGGTCGTAGAGGAAGGCGACGTCGAGCTTGAGCACTTCGACGAACTCGATGATGCCGCGGTTGGCGATGTTGAACTCGCCGTCGAAGTTGAAGGCGCGCGGGTCGGAGTCGGAGCCGTACTCGGCGATCTTCCGGTAGTTGATGTCACCGGTGAGCTCGGTGGAGTCCTGGTTCTTCTCGTCCTTGGGCTGGAAGGTGCCGATGCCGACGCGGTCCTTCTCGCTGAAGACGAGCCGGTTGACCTTCACGTGGCTCATGACCTTGGCGAAGTCGCCCTGGTACTGCGTCATGAGGTCCTTGAAGACGAAGCGGCAGGCGGGGCACAGCTCGGAGCCGTCGGGAATGGTGTAGCCGCTGTCGGGCGGGGACAGCTCGGCGTAGACCTTGGAGCGCCACTCCTTGGGGATGAGGTTGAGCGGCTCCTCGTTCATCGGGCACTTCATCTTCTCCCGCACCGAGGTGCCGTCGGGCAGCTTGCGGTCGGTGGTCCAGGAGAAGGTGTAGGCGGCGCCGTCGGGCGTCTTCGAGTAGTCCTCCATGCCCTTCTTGAGGAGGCGGGCGATGGTGGACTTGGAGGAGCCGACGGGGCCGTGCAGGAGGATGACGCGCTTTTCGGTGCCGTAGCCCTGGGCGGCGGACTTGAAGACGTTGACGAGCTTCATCAGCGGGACGTCGAGGCCGAAGATGGCGTCGCGGCCGCCGAACTTCTCGTCACTGAAGAAGTGGTAGCGGATGAGCTTCTTCTTGTTGTCGATGTACTCCGTCTTCCCGTGGCTGAGGATCATGTCGTGGATCCTCTGGAAGGCGGTGCGGGTGACCTTCGGGTTCTTGCGAACGAGCTCGAGGTAGTCCTCGAACGAACCTTCCCAGGTGAGCTCGGCGTAGGTCTTCGCGTCCTGGAGCGCGGCGATTTTGGAGACCCACGAAACCTTCTCGGCGTCCTTCATGTCTCTCCCTCAGGGCCGTCTGGTGCGCGGAGGAGCCGCGCCGACAGGGGCCAGAATGGTGAACCTGGAGGGCTGGAATGCCATTCCACAAAACACCCCGCCGAGGTCCCAGGCACATACAGTCCTGCTGCCGCCCCTTCGGGACCCCGCCGCGGAGTGGGACCGCGCGTTACGCTCGTGTCGGGGGTTGGACGCCGGGGAACAAGGCGCACCCCCTCCACGGGGTGAAAAGGCACTTTGATTATAAGGACCCCGGCCCACGGGGGTAGGGTCCCCCCTCTGGCGCGAAGGGTATTGAACGCCCGGGCAGTGGATTTCCATGCGCCCGGCGAGGCCGGACTGTTACCTAGCTGTGGGGCAGCGTGCCCGTTCGTTCCACATGTCGTCGCGCGGCCTGCACGGCCCAGGCGGCGAGTGGCCAGAGGACCGCGCTGAAGGCCAGCAAGGCACCCCAGGTGGGCAGGAGGCGCTCCATTCCGGCGCGCTCCAATGCCGCGGCGCGCAGTCCGTGCAGCGCATGGGTGGCCGGCAGCAGGCGGGCGGCCATGCGGAGTGCACCCGGCAACACGTCCACCGGATAGAGCACGCCAGCGAACAGATAGCTGAGCATGTCGAGCGCGTAGGCGAACGGGTCTCCGCGCTTGAAGACGAGCACGAAGGCGGCGGACAGCAAACCCAGCGCGCTGAAGGCGAGCACGCTGAGGATGAGCGTCACGACGAAGGTCAGCGGGTGCACGGAGAGTCGGGCGCCGAAGAACAGCGCGCCGCCCAGCAGCAGGCCGCCCGCGCGGACCAATGAGCCGGCGACGGTGCCGGAGGCCATCAGCGCGACGACATGGAAGGTGGACAGGGGCGCGGCGAGCAGGGGCTCCAGCGAGCCGTCGTTCTGGGCGGCGCGCACTGCGTTGCCAAAGCCGCGCTGCAGGCTGCGCAGGAGGGCGGCGGTGGCCAGGCCCACGAGCGCGAAGGAGTAGTAGTCCGCGCCGTACCGGCCGCGCATGACAGGGGCTTCTCCCACGGTGCGAGCGAGGAAGTAGAAGAGCGTCAGGGTGAACAGCCCGCCAGCCACCAGGAGCAGGCCGTTGAGGCGGTAGGCGGTGGCGATTTCCAGGTCGCGCCGGAGGAAGGCGAGCAGGCGCCTCATGCGTCCTCCTCGGCGCTCGCCGCGAAGACGGCGTCGGCGGTGGGGCGCACGTCCGAGAAGGCGCCCGCGGCGGCGATGCGTCCGGCGTCGAGCAGGAGGACGCGGCGGGCCACGGCCTGGACCTCCGCGAGGTCATGGCTGGCGAAGAGGACGGCGGCTCCGCGCGAGGCCGCGTCCGCCAGCACGCGGGTGCGCACGCGCGCGCGCGCCCGGTCGAGTGAGCGCGTCACCTCATCCAGCAGCAGCACGCGCGGGCGGTGGAGCAGGGCGCGCATCAGCACCACGCGGGCCTTCTCTCCGCTGGAGAGGGTGCGCGTCTCGCGGTCCAGCAGGCGGCGGGCCTCCAGGGAGTGGGCCAGTTCGTCGATGCGCGCGTCGACTTCGAGGCGGGGGACGTCGTAGAGCGCCGCGTAGAAGCGCAGGTTCTGACGGGAGGTGAGGCGCGGGGAGAGCCCCCGGTCATCGCTGAGCGCGGCGCCGACGTGACGGCGGACCTCGGGCCGGTCCTCCACCACGTCGCGCGAGGCCACCCGGGCCGTGCCCCTGTCGGGGAGCAGCAGGCCACAGAGGATGCGCAGCAGGGTGGACTTGCCCGCGCCGTTGGGGCCGATGAGCGCGACGACTTCGCCGGCATCCACGTGGAAGGAGACGCCGCGCAGGGCCGGGCGGGACGGGGCCGCCCGTCCACGCAGGCGCGCCCAGACCCCGGGCGGCGGGTACGTCTTCTCCAGGGCGGTGACGTCGACTTCCGGCATGGGCGGCCATTGGAGCCGAAGTCGCGCACGGTGTCTGCGACGGTGGACGGTGGGAGTCGGAATCGTGCACGGCGTCCACGGGGCGGGACGGCGCCAAGGGCCTCGCTGCGTCGGGACGCGGGCGAGCATGGCGTGTGCAACGGGCGAGGGCATCACCCAACCCATGGAGTCGAGTCGTGTCCGCCTTGCTTGCCGCGTCATGTCTGCTGGGCTCATTGCTTCAGGGCCTCTCACCCGCCACCGCCGAGGACGTGGTCGCCACGGTGTTGCTGGATGCAGGCGCGGAGCCGCGCAGGGCGTTGAGGTTGGTGCATCGGCCGGGCTGGGCGCAGCGCGCGCGGCTGTCGGTGGCCTCGGAGGTGGAGACCGTGTCGGGCATCGGTCCCGAAGGTGAGCTGCGCATCGAGTATGGCCCCGAGGTGGTGGTGCCGCTCCACCTGTCGCTGCCGGTGACAGGGACGGCGGATGCTCGCTCGAGGTATTGGCCAGGCCCGGGCCGCCTCGTGCCTCCGGACCCGTGGATGATTCCGGGGGAGGCCCGGTATCGGCTGCGCGTGGGCCGCCCGGAGGTGCGTGCCGAGGAAGGGGACGGCATGGAGTCCGCGCTCGGTCTGGCCGAGGCCCTGGGCGCGCTGAGCGGACGGGATGGGGAGGTGGTGCTGTCCGGGCTGGGGGCCCTCGTGGAGGCATGGTTGGACTCACGAGGGGGCGTGTCCTCGCAATTGCTGTCGCAGGTGCACGCGGCGCTGTCGTCGCACTGGCTGGCCACGACGCCCTTTCCCGAGGAGCCGGTGGGGCCGGGCGCGCGCTGGTCGGTGGCCCGGGCCCATGCGCCGGGGGCGCTGGCCGTCATCACCTACGAGCTGGTGGAATTGCGTGGCCTCCGGGGGCGGGTGCGGTTCGAGCTCCAGTCCCGGAAGCAGGGAGGCCCCCGGGAGCCGGTGGCGGAAGGCGAGCTGCGCTTCGACCTGCGCCGTCCGCTGCCTGAGCGGCTGGAGGTCGTCTTCACGTCCCGTCCCCCTCGGGCCAGTGGGGTAGCCCAGGTGCGGCGCACCCGGGTGACACTGGAGGCCGGTGGGTTGCAGCCGCTGTCGCGCAGAGTGCGGGTGGCGGAGCCCCCATGAGGTGGGAGAGGGGGACTCCGATGGTTGCGGCTCCAGGGAAACCCAGGGGGGCCTGAGAGCGGAGCTTCGCGGAGGGTGAAGTCCGGGACGCCCTGCAAGCAGGGGGGCAGGGGTCGCTGGCTTGGCTTTGGCGCCTGCCTGCGTATCCTGCCGCGCGTCATGGCGACCGCCCCCTCTCCTCTGCCCACCCCGCCGTCCCACTCGCCGAATCTCTCGGCGGTGCCCGCCCTCGCGCCCGAGCCGAGTACCCGGCTCCTCATCGGGCTGCTGCTGGTGGCGGCGCTGGTGCCGCGCCTGCTGGTGTTCGCCGTCAACGAGAACCTCTATGGCGACGCCGTGGTGCGCACGGAGCTGGCGGAGCGCTGGGTGCGCGCGCCGCACCTGATTACCGCGTACGGCGACGGCGCCTACCAGTTCGGCCCGCTGCACATGTACCTGGTGGGCGCGGCGCTGTCGGTGATGGACCGCGAGGTGGCGGGCCGCGCGGTGAGCCTCCTGTTCGGTGTGCTGTCGGTGATTCCGCTGTTCGCGCTGACGCGGAGGTTGTTCGGCTGGCGCGCGGGTGTGGCGGCCGGGCTGGCCTTCTCCGCCTGGGGCATGCACCTGCAGTTCTCCACCACCGCGGGCAGTGAGGCGGTGTCGCTCTTCTTCATGCTGGCCTGCTTCGCGATGTACGCGGAGGGCGTGGATGAGAATCGCTTCGCGCCCCTGTTCCAGGCGGCGCTGATGCTCAACCTCGCCTGTGCGCTGCGCTACGACGCGTGGATGTACATCCCGCTGCTCACCCTGGCGCTGTGCTTCAGCAGCGAGGACAAGGTGGCGGCGCTGACGCGCGCGGTGGGCTTCGGGCTGGCGTGCCTGCCGTTCCCCCTGCTGTGGATGCAGGGCAATGAGCTGATGCACGGGGACCCGTTCTTCCCGGTGAAGGCGGTGGAGGACTTCCACCGCAGCTGGGTGCAGTCCTCGGCGGGCTCGGGCCTGGCCATCGGCTGGCGCCTGCAGCAGCTCGGGTTCTGGCCGGGCATCGCGCTGCTCACCCTGTCTCCGGGCGTGGCGGTGCTGGGCATGGTGGGCATGGTGAAGGCCTGGCGCTCGCGCCCGGACACGCGCTGGCTGGTGGCGGCGGCGGTGGTGCCCGCGGCGTACTTCACCTTCCGCGCGGTGGTGCTGCTGACCTTCGTGCCGCTGGGCCGCTTCACGGTGACGCAGGTGGCGGTGGTGCCCGTCTTCGTGGCGCTCGGCTTCGCGGCGCTGGTGGGACAGCGTGGCGCCGGCGCGCGCAAGGCGCTGGCGGGCGTGACGGCGGTGGTGGCCGTCGCGGTGCCGGTGGCCCTGGGCCTCTACACCTTCCGCGCCGAGGGGCGCTTCCAGGACTCGCTGCGCCCGGTGAGCCCCACGTCCACGAACCCCGTGGCGGTGATGAAGGTGGCGGACTTCGTGAAGGCGGAGGTGGCGAGCAAGGGCGGCGCGGTGGCCATCGACGACGACCCCAGCTACATGGACCTGCAGATTGCCTTCTTCTCCGGGCTGCCCGAGGAGCGGATGGCCCGCGTGCGCTGGGACACCTTCCGCAAGCGCCTGCAGGAGACGCAGCCGGAGGTGCTGGTGCGCTTCGACCAGGGCTCGCTGGCGAAGGACCCCGGCGTGAAGCTGGAGGGGCGCGTGCTGGTGCTGGATGGCGTCAGCTACGAGGAGCTCGACGGCTTCTCCGCGCCGCTGCACGTGTACCGCCGCCGCCCGTAGGCGCCGGGCCCGGGAGCCTCACACTCAGGCTTCCGGGTCGTAGTCGTCGTCCGCGTGGTAGGCGGACTCCGGGGCGCGGTGGGCGTCGAGCCAGCCCTGGAGGATGAACTGGGCGGCCACCTGGTCGATGACCTCGCGGCGGCGCGCGCGGCTGACGTCCGCCTCCAGGAGGGTGCGGGTGGCGGCCACGGTGGACAGCCGCTCGTCCCACAGCTCGACGGGGACGCCCAGCGCGCTGCCCAGCGTCTCCGCGAACTTGCGTGAGGCCTCCGCGCGGGGGCCCTCGCTGCCATCCATGTTCAGCGGGAAGCCCAGCACCACCCGGCTCACCTCATGCTCCTTCGCGAGCGCCGAGAGCGCGGCGAGGTCCGCCTTGAGCGAGGTGCGCCGCACGGTGGTGACACCCTGGGCCGTCAGCCCCAGTCCGTCCGAGACGGCCACTCCGATGGTCTTGGTGCCCAGGTCCAGGCCCATGGTCCTCATGGCGGCGGGACATTAGCCCCAATCCTCCGCCGTGGACCGCCCCGTCCGCGCCCGGGGACGTGTCCCGCAGGAGGGACGCGCCAACCCGTGGATTTCGCTGGGGAAGGCGCGGGGTGAGCGCCGGCACCGCCGCTGCAAACCGGACAGTGACAGCGCGGCGTCACCATCCAACCCCGCCGCGCCAGAGGGTTCATGCTCGACTTCCTCAAAGGTGCGGCCAACCTGCTGGCCGGTCCCATGTCCGCGGCAGTGGACTTCGCGGGCAACGCGCTGGGACTGCCACCACTCATCACCAACGGCATCAAGGTCGCCACGGGGGCCGCGACGGGCAACGTCATGCTGGCGGCCAGCGGCGCCATGGGCGTGGCCCAGGAGCTCTCCAAGAATCCCCCGGCGAAGACGGAGTACCGGCCGCCGTCCGGCGGGGGCTCCAAGGTGGGCGAGGGCTATGCGTCCTCCTCGTCCATTCTCGCCCCGGGCAGCAGCCCGCTGGACCCGAAGATGCTCGGCTACGCGGACTCGCTGCGAGTGCTGGAGGCGAACTTCGACCAGCTCGACTTCCTCGACGGGAAGAAGAACAACTCGCTGACGAAGAAGGACCTGGAGCGCATCTCCTGCGACGCCCGCGTGTCGCCGCAGCTGCGCAACGCGGCCCGCTTCATGGTGGAGAACCAGGCGCTGTTCGAGCGGCTCGACAACCGGGGCCCGTTCTCGAACCTGGGCTTCCTGGGCCGGCTGGGGGACAACGACAGCTTCAAGGCCTCGGACCTGCGAGGCGAGCTGAGGCGCGTGGAGGCGGAGTTCGCCCGCTATGGCCGGCCCGGGAGCGGGAGCGGCGTGCCCGGCCCGGCCACGCCGCCGCCGCCGGGCACG